>DVNE01000011.1 GCA_018714625.1 Candidatus Coproplasma excrementigallinarum | reverse complement strand
CTTGCACCGCCGCCGCTTTTGTGCTATAATGGGTGTTGAAAATAAAAGTTATAAATATTCAGAGGTGCTTATATGGTCAACCAGAAATTTGTAAAACTGGGCAGAGTTCGGTCGGTAATAAGGGAGCTGTTTGAGTACGGCAATGTGCGTAAGGCGCAGATAGGGGCAGACAAGGTGTTCGACTTTTCTCTCGGCAACCCCAACGTACCCCCGCCCGCAAGGTTCAACGAGGTGCTCTCCGACCTCATCGCAAATTCCGACCCCGTCGCTCTGCACGGCTACACTTCCGCGCCTGGCGCATACAATGTGCGCAAGGCTGTGGCGGACTACATAAATTCCAACTTCGGCAACCACGTAACACCCGAAAATATTTATATGACCTGCGGCGCGGCTGCTGCGCTGTGTATAACGCTGTGCGCACTCTGCAATCCAGGGGACGAAGTCGTAACCTTTGTCCCCTTCTTTCCCGAATATTCGGTGTTCGCTTCGCAGGCGGGAGCAACGCTTATACCCGTAAAGACGGAGGAGAGCTCTTTTAAAATAGACCTTGCCGCGCTTGAAGGTGCGCTCACCCCCGCAACCAAGGCGGTAATTATAAATTCGCCCAACAATCCCTCGGGGGTAATATATTCCGAAGAGAGCATAAAGGCGCTCTGCAAACTGCTTGAAGAGCACTCAAAAAAGACAGGCTCGCCCGTCTATCTTATCTCTGACGAACCCTACCGCGAACTCGTCTACGGCGGCGAAACGGTGCCGTATGTAATGAATTACTACGCGGACAGCATAGTCTGCTACTCGTTCTCAAAATCGCTCTCCGTACCAGGCGAGCGCATAGGCTATATAGCCGTAAACGGCGCAATGGAGGGTGCGGACGAAGTCTACGCCGCGGTGTGCGGCGCGGGCAGGTCGCTCGGGTATGTCTGCGCGCCCTCGCTTTTGCAGCAGGTGGCGGCACGTCTCATAGGCGAAACCTCCGATATCTCGGTGTATAAGCGCAACCGCGACAGATTGTGCGCCGCGCTCGAGGAGTACGGCTACAGCGTGGTAAAGCCGCAGGGCGCATTTTATCTTTTTGTAAGGGCGCTCGAAGAGGACGACGCGGCATTTGTGGAGAGGGCGAAAAAGTTTGAGCTTCTGCTCGTCCCCGGCGACGACTTCGGCGCGCACGGGTATGTGCGCATAGCCTACTGCGTCAGCCCAGACATGATAGAGCGTTCTCTGCCCGCATTCAAAGCGCTCGCCCAAAGTTACGGCAAGTAATGCGCCGCAAGTTTTTTTGCGATTGTGTTCAATCGATTGAACACGCTTGTTTGGTCAACTGCTTAAAGGCGGTTTATTGCATGCAAGGCCGATTATAAGTCCACATTCAGAGCGAGGCTCTGAGCAACCTCTGTTTTTTTAAGGCGACCTATCCGTGCAGGCAGCGCCCACGCGCCGACAAATTTTATAATGTTATTGCTCCGCGTTCGGCTTGTCTTTCAGCGGCGCAGACATCAGGGTTCGGCTTTTTTATTTACTGCGCAAAAAGCTTCGGCAAGCCGCACAAATTTTATGTCAATGTACAAAAAAATAACTGCGGAGAGCAACAAAATGCACTCCGCAGTTGTTTAATATTTGAAAAGATGTTCAATATTATTTTAAAAGATATTTAAACCAATATAAAGTCTGTTCTGTGCCGCTTTTCTCACAACGTAGGCAATACTACAATCAGGAAGAAGATATAGCATGCAAACATTATAATTGCAAATATGCCAAGTATAAGACCGGCTATGGCAAGGCCCTTTCCGTTGTTTAACTTTTTCGACTTTGCTATTCCCACGCTGCTGAATATAACGCCTAAAAGTGGAATAATGAAGGTTGCAAAGAAGCCAAGTACTGCAAGGAGCGAAAGGATAAATCCGGCTATTGCCATGCCGTTAGAGCGTTTCTGCTGAACGGGGGCATAGTAGGGCTGGGGATTGTAGCCGTAAGGCGCGCCTGCGGGCTGACCGTTTACGGGTGTCTGCTGGTAAGTTGCCTGGTTGGGCATTGCGGGCGCAGCTTTGGCGAATTTCTCCGAAACGGGAGGAAGAGCCTGGCCGGGAGCAAACACGGTGTGCTTTGTAATCCACTTCTTATATTTAACAATAAGCCAGAACGAGTAAATGCAGATGGTTATAATTGTGAGCAATACCCAGACCACAATTTTGCCGAAGAGCTGAATGGCTTTGCCGTCGAACTGCTCGCGGTAGCCGTCTATAATGGTGTGCTTTGCGCACCAGCGATGCATATGGCATCTTGCCCAGTAAAATCCGAACGTAAGCGTAATTATTGTGACAAAGGCAGTGAGAATGGAGTGACCCAGATAGCCTAAACTGCTGCCCGTGAACTTGGATTCGCCGCCCTCAACGCCCTCTATATGGGTGTGTTTGGTCTGCCATTTTTTAAGGTTTATGCGCATGCACAGAAGGTAGTAGATGCCCAGGGTAATAAGGCTTAAAACAAGCCACAGCAGGTACTTGCCGTAGAGCTGTACTGCATGGCCGTCGAACACCATATGCCTGCCGTTTATGTAGGTGTGTTTTACCTCCCAGCGCATCTTCCAGCACTTCATAACGGGGTACAGAAGGAAGAGCGAGCAAACCGTTACAATAAGGCTTATAAGGCCTATAAAGAAGTTTGCAAACGCGCCGCCTGTAAAGCGGGAGGGAGCGTCCTGTACGGCCTGCGGATATACGGGCGCAGGTGCAGGAGCGGCTGCCGTGTAGGCGGGTGCAGGTTGAGCGGGCTGAGGAGCGGGTCCTGCCGTTGCGGCATCGAACTGTGTTCCGCAGCTTACGCAAAAGCGAGCGTTTGCGGCGTTGGGCGCGCCGCAGTTGGGGCAAAATTTATTGCCCGCGGTTACATTGTCCATAAAAAACCTCCTAAAAATTTATTTGTTTATCAAATAAAAAACAACTATTTTCAACATTACCACTTATTAGTTTATCATAAGTATAATAATAATGTCAATAAGTATTTTGTATTTATGTATAAGCATTTTTAATTTTTGATGAGTTTTCTAATTTTTTCAAAAATAACTTGTTGTAATGTGATAAGGTAAACGCAAATGATTATTGCACAGAGGATACGCGAGTTAAGAATGGAAAATCACCTCACGCAGGCGCAGCTTGCGAAGATGGTGGGGTGCAGTCAGCCGATGATTGTGCTGTGGGAAAAGGAGGTATGCGAGCCCACAGCGTCCGCGATAGTGCGGCTTGCAGAAGCTCTCGGCTGTTCATGCGACTATCTTTTAGGTTTCGACGGCTACTGACTTTCGCCGCAACCCCTGAAGTGATTGCCGTCCTCAAAAGGGCGGCATATATTCCGTAATTAACCACAAAAGCGGGCCAAAAAACAACTGAATAATTCCACAAAAAATCCCTTGTACTGCGGGCTGAAAAAGTCTCCGGCGCGGGGATTTTTTTATGTTTGCCTGTTTTTATTCCTGTGGCACAAAATTGCATATTTCAAAAATTTAATTGTCAGGGTTGCTTTCTCTGTTTACAGCATTATGAAAAAAAGCGCGCCCTGTCGGCGCGCAAAGACAACATAAAATCGTAACAAAAAAACGGCGCGTCCGCGCCGTTTTAAAAACTAAAAAGTAAGTTGTACTACAACATGCTCGATTTGCCTTAAAAGAACATAAGGGCAGAGGTTTCAGCCCTCGTACTTTGCAAGCCGCTTTTTAATCGAGCGTATGTTTTCCTTTACGCTCCTGGGCGAAGCGCCGCCGTAAGAGGTGCGCGCCTCGGCACAATTTTTTGCCCTTACAGTCTCGCATATGTCCACGTCGAAATGCTCGTCAAAGCTCTTGTATTCCTCTATGGTCATATTCTGCAGCGTTCTGTTTTCCTCTAAGCACCAGCGCACAATCTTTCCCGTAACGCCGTGCGCCGTGCGGAAGGGTACGCCCTTTTTTGCCAGGTAGTCGGCAACGTCGGTAGCGCAGGCAAAGTCGCCTTCGGCTGCCTTCTTCATTCTCGTTCCGCACAACAGCAGATTGTCTGTAAGTTCGGCCATTATCTTAAGGCTGGAAACAAGCTGCTTTTCCGCGTCGAACAGCCCTTCTTTGTCCTCCTGCAGATCCTTGTCGTAGGCAAGGGGTATGCCCTTCAGGGTGGTGAGTATGGCCATCAGGTGTCCGTATATTCTGCCCGTCTTGCCGCGCATAAGTTCGGGTATGTCTGGGTTCTTTTTCTGCGGCATTATTGAAGAGCCGGTGGAGTAGGCGTCGGGTATTTCAAAGTAACCGAATTCTGAAGAGGTATAGAGGATAAGGTCCTCGCACAGCCTTGAAAGGTGCATCATCGTCATTGAGGCGTTGAAGAGGTACTCTGCCACAAAATCGCGGTCGGAAACGCCGTCCAGAGAATTTTCGCACGGCTTATCGAATTCCAGCAGCGTCGAGGTCATGTTTCTGTCTATGGGGTAGGAAGTACCCGCAAGCGCGCCGCTGCCTAGGGGCATAACGTTCATTCTCTTGCGCGCGGCAAAGAACCTGTCCGCATCGCGCAGGAACATTTCGGCGTATGCGTTGAAGAAGTGTCCGCAGCACATCGGCTGAGCCTTCCTTAGGTGGGTATAGCCGGGCATTACATATTTAAGTCCGGACTCCGCCTTGTCTGCAAGGCTTTCGGTGAGCGCGCAGAGCGCCTTTATCGCGTCGTCGTTTGCCGTCCTCACATAAAGTCTGAAGTCGGTGGCAACCTGGTCATTGCGCGAGCGCGCCGTGTGCAGTTTTTTACCGCTGTCGCCGATGCGCGCCACAAGCTCGTTCTCCACAAAGGAGTGTATGTCCTCCGCGCCCGTAATTTCAAGCGTGCCGCTCTCTATGTCGGCATAAATGGCCTCAAGCCCGCCGCATATCTCGTCGCACTCCGCTTCAGAGATAACTCCGCACTTTCCGAGCATGCGCGCGTGCGCAACTGATGCCGTAATGTCCTCTCTCCAGAGCTTTTTGTCGAACGGGAGCGAATCGTTGTAAAGGTCGGCGTCGGCCGCCGTAGGTTCGTCAAACCTTCCCTGCCAAAGTTTCATTTGTTTTGCCCTCTTATTTAAATTGACTTATCTTGCATTTTCCACTAAAATATAACAGTACGGTAGATGCGCCGCGCTGCGTTTATACTAATTATAATAAAAAATTTGCAATTAAGCAAGCGTATTTTCAGATTGCGCCGTATTTACCCCTATTAAAAAGGTGTTATTGTATGATAATTCTGGGCATAGACCCCGGGCTTGCCACAATGGGCTATGGCATTTTGGAAAAAAAAGATAACGGCGACGCCGTCGCTGTGGACTACGGCGTGGTGCTCACCCCCAAGGGCGAAAGTCTGCCCGTGCGCCTTGCGATGCTCGAAGAGGGCGTAAATAAAATACTAAACAAATTCAAGCCGCAGGAGATAGCGGTGGAGGAGCTGTTCTTTTCAAAGAACATAACTACGGGCATTCCCGTGGCTCACGCCCGCGGAGTTATTTTGCTCGCCTGCATAAAGTACTGCGGCAGGCTGTACGAATACACGCCCATGCAGATAAAGCAGGCGCTTACAGGTTATGGCAGGGCGGACAAGGTGCAGATGATGCACGTCGTCACATCTCTTCTTCATTTTTCAAAGATACCCCGCCCCGACGACGCGGCCGACGCCCTTGCGGTGGCACTCTGCCACGCGCACACCTCGCGCTTCGGCAAGCTGTTCGGCATTAAATAAGTTCTGCTGTCAGGTTTGTAAATTGCGCAACCTGTGTGCGCCAGACCGTCAGTTTTTGCCGTTTTATAAGGTGGTTTTTTGCGGCGCAGCCCGCTATTACCTTGCGGCAACCTGCTGTCCGTCTGCGGTGCAGCCCGCTGCAACTTTCGGCGGCGGCTTTCTTCATAAATTATTATAGATTTTATCGCGCTGCGGCCTGTGCTTTTTTAGCGTGCGGGCTTGCAAGAGGTTACAATGATTGGTTACTTAAAAGGTAAAATTTTATCGCTCACCGCCGATACGGCGCTCATAGAGACAGGCGGCGTCGGCTATGAGGTTCTCTGTTCGGCCTCCGCACTCGAAGCTCTCGGCGGCAAGTCGGAGGGCGAGGTCTACACCTATCTTCAGGTGCGCGAGGACGGTATAACGCTGTTCGGCTTTGCCTCCCCTGCGGAAAAGAATATGTTTTTAAAGCTTGTGTCCGTATCCGGCGTCGGCCCCAAGATGGGCATTGCCGTGCTTTCGGGCATGGATATAAACTCCCTCGCCGTGGCGATAGCCTCCTCCGACGTGAAAAAGCTCAGCACGGTAAAGGGGCTAGGCAAAAAGACGGCGGAGCGCATAATACTCGAACTGCGCGAAAAGGTCTCGGGCGAGGCAGCGTCAGCGCCCGCGGCAAAGGGTACAGTTTCCGCTCTTCCCGCAAGCGACGGCGACGAGGACGCGGTTGTTGCGCTTATGAGCCTGGGCTTTACCCGCGCGGAGAGCGTAAAGGCGGTGGAGAGGGCTCATTCAGAGGGCGCTTCCACTCTGGAAGACGTCATACGCGCCGCGTTGAGAAGTATGTAAGTCAGATTATTTTGCGGCAGAGCAGATTTATCCGCTCTGTCGGTACAGATTGCAGGTTCTGTTTTCCTGCGGGCGAAGGTGGTGATTGAATGTTTTTCGACGACGAAGATTACAGCGAAAATTACGGCGAAGACGAAAGGCTGGTAAAGAGTACAAAGGGTGAATACGACGTCGAAGAGAACGTCCTCCGCCCAAAAACGCTTGCGGACTACGTCGGCCAGGTCAAGGTGAAGCAAAACCTCAACGTATATATGGCGGCAGCCAAGCAGAGGGGCGAGGCGCTCGAGCACGTCCTTCTTTACGGCGCGCCCGGCCTCGGCAAGACTACGCTTGCGCACATCATAGCCAACGAAATGGGCGGCCAGCTCAAGCTGACTTCCGCCCCGGCGATAGAGCGCAGCGGCGACCTTGCGGCAATTCTCACCAACCTCAACGACGGCGACGTGCTGTTCATAGACGAAATTCACCGCCTCAGCCACAGCGTGGAGGAGATACTCTACTCTGCAATGGAGGACTACGCCCTGGATATAATCGTAGGCAAGGGCCCCAGCGCACGCAACATACGCTTTTCGCTCAAAAAGTTCACTTTAATAGGCGCAACCACAAAGGCGGGCATGATAGCTACGCCCCTCAGAAACAGGTTCGGCATTATCTGCAGGCTGGAGATGTACACCCCTGCGGAGCTAAAGGAAATAGTCTTGAAGAGCGCCAAAAAGCTCGGAATAGATATAGACGACGCCGCGGCGGCGGAAATTTCCACCCGCTCGCGCGGTACACCCCGTATTGCCAACAGATTTTTAAAGCGCGTAAGGGACTTTTCGCAGATACGCGGAGGCGAAAGGGTAACTTTAGAGGACGCCCGCTTTGCCCTCGAGCGCATGGAGGTGGATAAGCTCGGCCTTGACGAAACCGACCGTGCCATTCTGCGTTCCATGATAGAAAAGTTCGACGGCAGACCTGTCGGGCTGGAGACGCTTGCCGCCACGGTAAACGAGGATGCAAACACCATAGAGGACGTCTACGAACCCTACCTTCTTCAGCTCGGCTTTATAGCGCGTACTCCGCGCGGCAGGGTAATACTCCGCGGCGGTTATGAACATCTCGGCTATAAAATTTCAGAAAGGCAGGCGGCGCAGCTCTCTATGTTCAACAAAGAGGATGAGTAAGCAGAGAGGCAAATTTGCATCAGGCATTTTGTCCCGCGCATTATAAGGATATAAATATCGAAGGGCGCATTGCGCCTACGGAAATAAACATATGCAGGAAATAACAGTAGAGGCGCACGGCGCGCCCACAGACTTAAAAAAAAGCGACTTCTTTTATAATCTCCCCGAAGAGCTCATTGCCCAGACGCCCGCAGAGCCGCGCGACAGCTCCCGTCTGCTGGTGTACAACAGGGCGACAGACAGGGTGGAACACAGAATTTTCCACGACATAAAGGACTACCTCAAAAAGGGCGACGTGCTTGTCGTCAACAACACCAAGGTACTTCCCGCGCGCATCTATGCACACACGGAGCACGGCGGAAGGGTAGAGGTTCTGCTGTTAAAGCGCATATCCGCACTCAGGTGGGAGGTACTAGTAAAGCCCGGCAAAAAATGCAGGCCGGGCACACACCTTGTGGTGGACGAAGGACTTTCGCTCACCGTCAGTTCCGTGACCGAGAGCGGCGAAAGGATAGTCGATTTCGAGTGCGAGGGCGTGTTTGAAGAGGCTCTCGAGCGCGTAGGTTCTATGCCGCTCCCTCCGTACATTCATGAAAAGCTCAAGGATAAAAACCGCTATCAGACGGTGTACGCCAAGACGGACGGCTCTGCGGCAGCGCCCACAGCCGGTCTGCACTTTACGCCCCAGCTTTTGCAGGAGATAAAGGACATGGGCGTGGAAGTGGCGGAAGTACTGCTGCACGTCGGCCTGGGTACGTTCCGTCCCGTAAAGGAGGACGCGGTCACCGACCACAAGATGCACAGCGAATATTTCGAGGTGAGCCAGAGCGCGGCCGACATAATCAACCGCGCCAAGCGTGAAGGGCGCAGGGTCATAGCCGTAGGCACTACCTCGGTGCGCACGCTTGAAAGCGCCGCCGCCGAAGACGGAACTCTCAGCCCCTGCCGCGGCAACACCTCAATATTTATATATCCGCCCTATAAGTTCAAGTGCGTCGATTGCCTCATAACCAATTTCCACCTGCCCGAAAGCACGCTCATAATGCTTGTTGCAGCCATGGTCGGCAGAGAAAAAATTCTTGAGCTGTACAACATTGCAGTGGAGGAGAAGTACAGGTTCTTCTCTTTCGGCGACGCAATGCTCATTCTCTGAAAACTTGTTTTTATTTTGGTCTGGAATTTCCGCTTTAAGCGTTTTATTGTTGCGCAACTTAAAACCTGCCCGTCAACAGAATGTCCGCGCCGAGTGTCTTTTTGTCGGCGCGAAAAGGGGTCAGCCACTTTTTTATACTGAATAATTTAAATTTTTTGGATTATATATGTCGCAGAATTTTTCTTTTGAATTACAGCATATCGAAAAACATACCGGCGCCCGCGCCGGCGTTTTTCATACTCCGCACGGCGATATTTTAACGCCCGTATATATGCCGGTCGGCACGCAGGCCACGGTCAAGGGCGTGTTCCCGCGCGACCTCAAGGAGGCGGGCAGCTCTATAATTCTGTCCAACACATACCATCTGTATATGCGCCCCGGCGACGAAATAGTAAAGGAGGCGGGCGGCCTGCACAAATTTATGAACTGGCAGGGCCCCATACTCACCGACAGCGGCGGCTTTCAGGTCTTTTCGCTCACCAAGCTCAACAAAATTAAGGACGAGGGCGTGTATTTCAATTCCCATCTCGACGGCTCGCGCCATCTCTTCACGCCCGAAAAGTCCATTTCCATACAGGAAAATCTCGGTGCGGATGTAATAATGCAGTTCGACCAGTGCAGCGAATACGGCTACACCTATACGCAGGCAAAGGACGCAATGGAGCTCACTTCGCGCTGGCTTGAGCGCTGCGCCGCCGCAAAGACGAGGGACGACCAGATGCTCTTCCCCATAGTGCAGGGCAATATGTACAAGGATTTGCGCGAAGAGAGCCTCCGCCGCGCAATGGAGTACGCCGTGTGCGGCATAGGCATAGGCGGCCTCTCCGTCGGCGAACCCAAGCCGCTCATGTACGAGATACTCGATTTCCTTCAGCCTAAACTTCCGCAGGATATGCCGCGCTACCTTATGGGTGTGGGCAGTCCCGACTGCCTTATCGAGGGCGTAAGGCGCGGCGTGGACATGTTCGACTGCGTGCTCGCCACAAGAATAGCACGCAACGGCACGGCATTCACCTCAAAGGGCAAGGTGGTTGTGCGCAACGGCGCATATAAGGAAGACTTTTCTGCGCTCGACGAGGAGTGCGATTGCTACTGCTGCAAAAACTACACCAAGGCATATCTGCGCCACCTTATGAATGTAAATGAAATGCTGGGCGCAATGCTCTTAAGTCTGCACAACATAACCTTCCTTCACAAGCTGATGCGCGGCCTGCGCGAGGCTATCTTTGCAGACAGCCTGGAAGATTTTGCGGCGGAATTTTACGCAAAGTACGGCACCAAATTTTAATAATGCACAAATAAAAATTTAATTTATGCCGTTTTTTAAAGAGCAATGCAGAAAAACTTTGCACCTCGGCGCGGCGCGTTTCAAAGGGAAACTTTATGCACGGTAAGGCTGCACTTCCTGTAATAAAATGGCGAAAATGCGCGATTTTATTTGAAAACGGGGTGAAAGTTTTTAAGCGGCATATATTAAAGTTAAAAAATGCTTGCATTATCTTTTAAAAAAGGTTATAGTATTGTAGTAAACTAAATTTTACAAAGCAAGCTAATTCAAGGAGTAAAAGTAAGTCATGTTGGCAATGTTACTTTCAAGCAGCAGCGAGAGCGGAAGCAATGGCGGTTCTCTGCTCGACCAGCTCCCCATGATAATTCTGTTGGCGGTATTTGTCGTCATAATCGTTGTGTTCTTCGTATTTTCTTCCCGCAGGAACAAAAAGAAGCAGCAGGAAGCCGAGGAGCTCATGAACGCAGTAAAGCCCGGCAACAAGGTCAAGACGATAGGCGGCGTGTGCGGCATAGTTGTAGAGGTTGACCCTGAAGAAAACACTTTCGTGCTTGAAACCGGTTCCGAAACTACCGGCAAGTGCTACATGAAGTTCGATAAGCAGGCCATCTACCAGACCGACGCAGTAGTAGACAAGAAGGAAGAGCCCGAAAAGGCAGAAGCAACCGAAACCAAAGAGGAAGCTCCCGCGGCTGAACCCTTTGAAGAGACTGCCTCCTCCGATGAAAAGACCGAGGAAAAGGCAGAGGACGCAAAGGAAAAGACTGAAGAGAATAAGTAATTTTTCTTTGGCGTAACTTTCGGGCAAGTGCGGCAATGTCAAATTGTCGGCGCATATACTATCATAAAAAATCATACCTCCGCATAGGTTAACTGTGCGGAGGTTTTGTTATGCGCGATAATATTTTTCAGGTACTCAGGGCGGTGCTGGCCGCGGTCATATTCTGCCTTGCCTGCGTACTGGTGTTCTCTTTGATAATACAGTTGTTTTCTCTCTCTTCTGCCGCGGTTAAGCCTGTAAACCAGGCAATCAAAACGCTGTGCATAGCCGCAGGCTGTCTTCTCTTCGTAAGGGGAGGCCGCGGGCTTATAAAGGGCGCAATCGCGGGCGTTCTTTCGGTAGTTGCAACCTATCTGCTTTTTTCGGCAATATCAGGCTCGTTTGCTGTAAGCGCGCTCTTCGCCGCAGAGATAGCCCTTGGCGCTCTCGCGGGTGCGATAGGCGGCGCGATAGGCGTAAACATAAAGCGCAAGGGTTAGGCGCGGATTGTTTTTGTCGTATGCGGTTGCGCTCTGTGTTCAAATGCAGCATTTGCCGCGCATAAAGGCGGTTTGTCGTTTGCCGTGCGCAAAATGCGCAGTCGCGCTTAAAACTGCCCGCATTATGCGGAAATACAGTAAAATCGCTTGATTTTTCTTCTACCATATTTTATAATATATAAAAAGCAATCTAATTAAGGAGCGTACTTTGTTATGATAAAAACAATTGCCAAACCTTCAGAAAGAAAGATAAGCGGCTGCGGCGAATGCAGAAGCACCTGCCAGTCGGCCTGCAAAACAAGCTGCACCGTGGGTAACCAGAGCTGCGAAAGAATTACAAGAGAAGAAAGACCCGATAAAGAAACTAAGTAAATCTTCATCAGAAAGGAGCAGAAAGTTTCTCTGCTCCTTAAAATTTGCCAAAAATTCCGCGCGTACAGGGCGCGGAATTTTATATGCCCGCAGCGCGCTCTGCGCGTGCGGGTCAGAAAAATTTAAGTATGATCCACGTTTTCAGTTATAAAAATTACAACTATATATACGATACGGGCAGCGCAAGCCTGCACGAATGCGACGAAAAGACTGCCGCCTACCTCAAGGCTGCAGAGGAGGGCAAAAAACCCGCTCTGTCTGAAGAGGACATAAAGGCAGTTGAGCGCGATATTCACACCCTCGAGGGCAAGGGACTTCTGAACGCTCCCGAACCCGAGGCCTATCCCGTCAAATCGAATGAGGTAAAGGCGCTGTGCATACATATCTGCCACGACTGCAACCTTCGTTGCCGCTATTGTTTCGCGGACGAGGGCGCCTATCACTCCTCGCGCGAGTTCATGAGCGAGCAGACTGCCAAAAAGGCCATAGATTTTCTTATACAGAACAGCGGCAACCGCAGGGTGCTCGAGGCCGACTTCTTCGGCGGCGAGCCGCTGATGTGCCTCAACACCATAAAAAACGTAGTGGCATATGCGCGCGAACAGGGTGAAAAGTACGGCAAAAGGTTTCTCTTCACCACAACCACCAACGGCGTGCTTTTAGGCGATGACGCAACCGACTTTTTCAACCGCGAAATGGAGAACGTAGTGCTCTCTCTCGACGGCAGGAAGGAGGTGCACGACGCCATAAGAAAGACGGTCAACGGCAAGGGCAGCTTTGATATATGCTTCAAGAACATTAAAAACTTTGTTGCAACGCGCGGCAATAAGAGCTACTACGTCCGCGGCACTTTCACGGCGAAGAACCTTGATTTCTCCAACGACGTAATGTTCCTTGCAGACAGCGGCTTCGATTCCATCTCGATGGAGCCCGTAGTGACTGACATACCCGACCTTCAGATAAGGGAGGAGCACCTGCCCCGCATACTTGAAGAGTACGAAGTGCTCTGCGAAAAGTACCTTGCGGCGTACAGGGCGGGCAAGGGATTTAACTTCTTCCACTTCAATATAGACCTGGAGGGCGGCCCCTGCCTTTCCAAGCGCGTATCGGCATGCGGCGCGGGCAACGAATATTTCTCGGTTACGCCCAACGGCGACCTGTATCCCTGCCACCAGTTTGCGGGCAACAGCAAATTTCTGATGGGCAACGTGTACGAGGGCAAGCTGGACGCGGACATACGCGGCAGGTTTGCAAAATCCTGCCTCTTCACCCGCAAGAGCTGCAAAGACTGCTTTGCCAAGTTCATATGCAGCGGCGGGTGCAGCGCAAATAACTACAACTTCAACGGCGATATAGAGCTTCCCTACGCCATAACCTGCGCAATGATGAAAAAGCGCATAGAGTGCGCCATGCACATTCTTGCAGAAAAAAAGCGCATTGCCGGTAAGGCGTAACCTGGCCGCGGCTTTAAAGGTAAAAAATTTTTTTTCTTTAAAAAGAGCGCTTTCTCCCCCAAAAGCGGACGCAGCGCGCGCTGTAAAGTGAAATTTGCATAAATTCATTTAATTTTTACCTTTATAAATAAGTAATTGATTGACGGCACGCACAAATTTTACTATAATAAAGTAGTTAATTTTCGTTTATTTTTAATCGGCGGCAAAAACCGCCCCTTAAACGATAAGGAGAACGCAGATGGGCAAAATCAAATCTGCCATAGTAACAACAATAGTCGCTCTCGCAACGCTGGTGCTCTTCTTTTTCGGAGTGGTATCCTGCGCCCTGCCCGACGGCGTGCATAGGTATAATTCCATGCTCTCAGCCATACATCTCGGCAGCGATCTTTCGGGCGACGCATACGCAACCCTTCTTCCCGAGGGAGTAATTACCGCCGACGAATACGACTTCACCGTATCTGATACGGAGAACGAAGAGCAGGCGGCCGAATACAAGGATACCTACGTTGCCTCTGCAAGCGGCGCGTACTATGTGGACAAGGATGTGCTTGCAGCCTATTCGGATAATCAGACCGAAGCCTTCAGTCTTCTCGCAAAAGACGTGAAGAGCGATGCTGAGATTATATCCGCAAGGTTTGCCGGCAGACGTCTTTCCTCATACTCGGTATCGGTGGCCGACGGCTGCGCCGTAAGGGTAGCGGTGGCAACCAACTTCACCTATGCGGCATATTCGGGCAACGATTCCAACGCTCTTTCCGAAGACCTCACCTATGCAAGCTCGGCAATAAGCTATCTTACGCTCGGCGGCGGGCTTACGCTCAGGAACACCGTCATAGGCAGGACGGATCTCGTAACGTCTTCGGCAAGTTCTTCGGGTGCAACGGTAACTTACAACCTGCTTTCCGCAAGAACTGATGTGTCCGATTTGTTCAAAGGTGCTTCGTACTACGGCATCGGCGGCACGTACGCAGTGCGCGTAGACCTCACCGAAGAGGGCAAGGAGGAAATCTCCTCCGTATCTTCCGACGTGGCAGCGTCTGACGATACCAACATACTCTTCTATGTAGGCGACGTAAACGTCATCTCGCTCACCTGCGAGGCGCAGATTACAGAGAGCACCTTCTATATTCAGGTCAACGACGAAGAGACGGCGCGCAACTATGCGGCCATACTCAATTCCGTTGCAACGGGCAATCCCCTTTCGATGGAATACACGTATGACGAAGTAATATACGATACTGCGGCAACCGGTACAAATTCCGCAATGTTCCTTGCCATAGGCGCGCTTGTGGTGCTTGTGGCTGCAATGGTATATTCGATAGCCCGCTATAAAAAGCTCGGACTTACGTTTGCGCTTATGCTGCTGCTCTTCGCATCGGCAATGGTGGCCATCGTATATCTTGTAGGACTTACGCTCACAACGGCAGGCGTGTTTGTCGGTGTGCTGTGCCTTGCATTGTTTGCAATCAGCAACTTCTGGGCTTTCGAAAACATCAGAAGGGAGACCAAGGAGGGCAGAACAGTTCAGGCATCCGTAAAGCTCGGCTATAAAAAGTCGATTGCGGGAGTACTTGATTTGCACATAGTGCTGGTTGTTATCTCCGTTATAGTTGCGCTCGTATGCGCTACCGAGGCTGCCGCCTGTGGACTTATCCTCATGATAGGCACTCTCGCATCCTATGTGCTCCACTGGTTCACAAGGTTTATGTGGTATGTAACAATGTCGCCCGCGCGCGATAAATATAAATTCTGCGGTTTCAAGAGGGAGGTACTCGACGACGATGAATAAGTTCAGGTTCTCCTCTAAAATGCATCTCTTCATAATAATAACGTGCGTACTCGTGGCTGTCGGTCTGGCAGTAGGACTTGTGTGCCAGTTTACGGCAGGCGGTTTCTTCAACTGGGGCGGCAACTACGCCTCATACAAGGCCGTAAGGGTACAGTACGATATCCAGCTCAGCCTTGACGAAGTACAGCAGATAAGCGACAAAGCCTTCGACGATGCAGGCGTAGACTACTACACTTTCGTAACGGCAGATAACTCTTCCGCCGGTCACGAAATCGAGTACAGGTTTGCAACCTCCGAAGATACTGCGGCTCTCAAAACTGCTGCTTCAGCAATCAACTCTCAGGTAGGCATGGAGGGCGGCGAAAGCGGCTACCTCGGTTCGGCTTATTACTCTGAATACGAAACAATTCTCGGCGGTTCAGACGATATACTGTATGCAGGCATAGCTCTTGCGGCAGCCGTTGTGTTCCAGTTCCTGTACTTCTTCATAAGGTACAAGCTCACCATGGCAATAGCTGCGTTTATCGGCGATATTCACAACCTTGCTCTCTTCTATGCGTTGCTTGCCATAACAAGGGTTCAGGTTTCGGTGTCGGTAGTTGCGCTTTCGGTATTCGTTGTGCTTGCAACCATGATAGGCTGCGCAGTATTCTTCGACAAGATGCGCAAGGGCGCCAAGAAGGACGACTTCAAGGCAATGCCTTCCTTCGACCAGGTAGATACCGCCGCGCGTGAAAGCTTCCCGCTCGTTACGCTTTTTTATGGAGTACTTGCCGTTGCGGCTGTCATAATGCTCGTACTCACTACGGTAGGTTCGTTCAGCATTTACAGTCTGTTCATGATTTGCGCAACCGCGCTCATAGCTGCTGTCGTTGGCGAGTATGGCACAATGTTCTTTGTTCCCTCGATATATTCCCGCCTCAAGCTTCGCGCAGATAATTACGCGGCTGCAAAGGCAGTAAAGTACCAGGGCGCAAAAAAAGCTGAAAAGGCTGAATAATTTACTCTTTCGCTGAACTAAAAAAAGTCGCAGGCATTAAAGCTGTGGCATAGGGGCAAGTATAAAGCTCTGAAGTCGGAATAAACGGTTGACGGCATAGCTTGTCAAAGATTTGTCCTTAATCGGCCGACGATTTAAAATCGGTTTCAACTGAAAGGCTTTAAGTGGCAATAACTTTTTTAATTCAGGCAAAGTTTGCATAAAAAAGTTTTAAATGCTAACAAACAATACAAAAATATTTCAAAGGCGAGGTTTTTACCTCGCCTTTTATTGTATTTTGCGGCGTTTTGCGGTATAATATAAAAAATACACTTATAAGGTCATAATGCGGCGGTTTTCCGCCGCGCACGTTGCAATGAAGAGAATTTTACCGGAATTTGAATTTTCGGCGGAACAACTCAATCAGATAGAAAAACTTGCGGCAAGCTGTTCGCTCACGCGCACATCGGCGTCCATTCTCTACGGCAGGGGCATAGACACGCCCGAAAAGGTCCAGGCGTTCATTTATCCCTCAAAGTCGCACTTCATTTCCCCCTTCAAAATGCAGGGAATGAAGGAGGCGTGCGAGCTTATAACCCGCGCCCGCGACGAAGGGTGGGACGTGCTTGTCTACGGCGACTACGATGCCGACGGCATATGCGCGGCCACCATAATGGGCGGCGCGTTGAGGGACTTCGGCATAGAGCCAAAGGTCTTCGTGCCCGAGCGCAAGAGCGGTTACGGCGTGACGGTTACGGCGATAGACGAGATTTTTGAAGATTTTTTTCCTCAGCTCGTAATCACCGTCGACTGCGGCATATCCAATGCGGCCGAAGTCGAATATCTGAAGGAGTGCGGGTGCGAGGTGATAGTCACCGACCACCACGAGCTGCCCGAAAAACTGCCAGATTGCATATGTATAAACCCCAAATTTAACGATAGTTACCCCTACGATAACCTCTGCGGCGCGGGCGTTGCGTTCAAAACGGCTTGCGCGCTCAACGGTCGGGAGGCTTATAAGTATCTCGACTTCGCCGCGCTCGCCACAGTTGCGGACAGCGTTCCCCTGATGGGCGAAAACCGCGACATAGTGGCTGAAGGCCTTAAGCTTGTAAATACCTCGCCCCGCAAGAGTTTTTCTTACTTTCTTTCAAGGACGCAGGAGCAGGCAGACGCGCACACGCTCGCCTTTACAATCGCGCCAAAGGTCAATGCCGCGGGCAGAATGGGCGACGCCTCGTCCGCGCTTGCGCTCTTTTCCGAAACGGACGAAAAGGCCGTATTCGACCTTGCTTCCCGCCTCACCTCATACAATCAGGAGCGTCAGCTCAGGTGTGACGAACTCTACGCCCAGGCCAAGGCAAAACTTGCGGTGAGCGGCGCCTACGGCAGAATTATAATGCTGTGGGACGAAAGCTGGAATTCCGGCTTTGTGGGCATAGTCGCCGCTCGTCTTGCCGAGGAATACAGCCGTCCCGTCATACTTTTTGTCAACAACGGCGGCGTACTCAAGGGTTCGGCGCGCAGCATAGAGGGGGTAAACATCTTCGAAGCCCTCAAGGCGTGCAGCCAATATATAAGCGAATTCGGCGGCCACTCGCAGGCGGCGGGCGTAAACGTCACTGAGGAAAATTTCCCCCTCCTTGAAAAGGCGCTCTCCGAATATATGGAAAAGAACTACACCGCCGAGGATTTCGTTCCGACGATATTTGTGAGCGGTATGGCCGAGGGCGAAAATACCGCCCGACTTGCGCGCGAGCTCGAGATGTTCGAGCCTTACGGCGTAGGCAACAAGCGCCCTCTGTTCAGCGCCAAAGTGCGCGCCTGCAAACCGCGCAGGCTCAAGCAGCTCTCTCCGCACCTCACTTTCAGGTGCGGCGGTCTGGAAATGATGTACTTCGGCGGAATAAAAAATGCCGAGGTTCTCTCCTGCGACTGCGAAAAGGAGCTGGTATTTGAATACAATATCTCGCGTTTCCGCGGCAGGGAGTATATCCGCGGCTTTGTGCGCGACGTCATATACAGTTCGGACTGCGGCGCATGCGCAGGCGACTACATATCGGCAAATGCCGTTCTGCGTGCCGCCGGCGAGGAAGTTGCCTGCACCGTCAACTATAAAACGCGGGCGGAGATAGATAAAATGATGGCGGAGGGCGCGGGCTACGGCACGCTCTATATAGCCGAAGACTATTCCACGCTCTCAAAGTACGCAAACAGCGGTAAATTTTTTGCGGATATATTCAATCTCTCCGCAAAGAGCCTTGCCGATACCATACTTATCGCGCCGCGCGCCGACTGCGACCTCTCGGGTTACAGGCGCATTGTCTGGCTCGATAGACCGCTTAAAATCACCTTTGCCTCTGCGGCGGGGAAGGAGGTAGTCGTCTGCTCGGATACCGAAGGGCTTGGCCCGCTGCGCTCGCTGGACAGTTCGCGCCAGGGTCTTTTAAAAATCTTTGCCTGGCTCTCCTCCAACGCAGGCCAGGTCGAGGGCGCTTCGGCGGAGGAAGTCGCATTTTCTGCGGGCATGCAGTTCGGCGTTGCGCAGATGCTGTTTGCTCTAAGGGTGTTCGAACAGCTTTCGCTCATCTCGTTTGAAGAGGGCAGGCTCACCATCTACCGCGGCGTAAAAACCGATCTGAAGAATTCGCCGCTCTATAATGCGGTTGCAGGATTAAAAGGCTGAAGTTGCGTTTATAAATTATAAAACCGCATATGGTATAACTCCATTGCGATATATTTTTAGCAGAGTATTATGAAAAACGTTCTCGATAAAATTTACGAAAACTATCCCGAAAACGAGCGTGAAATGCTCCTTTCGGCATATAAATACGCAGAGCAGATGCACTCCAACCAGAAGCGTGCCTCGGGTGAACCCTACTTTACCCACCCGTGCGCCGTTGCGGAGATACTCGTCGACCTCGGACTGGACGCGCCCACCGTTGCCGCGGCCTTTCTTCACGACGTAATAGAGGATACGCCCGCCACAAAGGACGACATAATAAACCGTTTCGGGCAGGAGGTGTATACCCTTGTGGACGGCGTCACCAAGCTTGAAAAAATACACTACCAGACGCACGAAGAGGAGGATATAGAAAACTTCCGCAAGATATTCGTGGCAATGGCCAACGATGTGCGCGTAATAATAATCAAGCTTGCCGACAGACTGCACAATATGCGTTCGCTCAACTTCCTTTCGGTGGAAAGGCAGCAGCGTATCGCCAAGGAGACGCTGGAAATTTACACCCCGCTTGCAGGCCGCCTCGGTATTTCGCAGATGAAGTGCGAGCTGGAGGATCTCTGCCTCAAGTATCTCGACCCCAAGGCCTACGAATACCTCGTCACCAACATACACCAGAAACTGGAAGAGCGTCGCTCGTTCATAGAGACCTGCGTAAAAGACCTCAAGGAGATGCTCGACGAGAGCGGCATAAAGGGCGAAGTGTTCGGCAGACCCAAGCACTTCTATTCCATATACAAAAAAATGAAGAACACGGGCAAGACGCTCGACCAGATATACGACCTCTCTGCCGTGCGCGTAATAGTCAACACCACGGAGGAGTGCTACGAAGTGCTCGGCAAAATCCATAAAAAGTGGAAGCCCGTGCCCGGCAGAATTAAAGACTACATCGCCATGCCCAAGCGCAATATGTACCAGTCGCTGCACACCACGGTGGTAACCGACTTCGGGCAGATATTTGAAATTCAGATACGCACCTTTGAAATGCACCACATGGCCGAATACGGTATCGCGGCGCACTGGCGCTATAAAGAGCAGAAGGGCGGGCAGGACAACAACTTCGACCAGCGTCTTGCGTGGATACGCGACGTAATGGACTGGGAGAGGAGCACGGGCAGTGCAAAAGAGTTTGTGGAGAGCCTCAAGACCGACCTCTATACAAACGAGCTTCTCGTATTCACTCCGCACGGCAAGGTAATTTCGCTCCCGCTCGAGGCCACGCCCATAGACTTTGCCTACGCCATACACTCCGAAGTGGGCAACAAATGCGTGGGCGCAAAGGTAAACTCAAAGATAGTACCCTTAAATTCCGTTCTGCATACGGGCGACGTCGTTGAAATACTTACCTCGCCGAACAGCAAGGGCCCTTCGTGGGACTGGCTCAAATATGTCAAATCAGGCTCGGCGCGCGCAAAGATAAGGCAGTTCTTCAAGAGGGAGATGAAGGAGGAGAACGCCCGCACAGGCAGGGCGATGCTCGAGGCCGAGGCCAAGCGCAAGGGCTATTCTCTCAACGACCTTCTCACCGACGACGCATTTGAAAAGCTCTCGCAGAAGCTGGTATTCGCCTCTGAAGACGAAATGTTTGCCTCTGTCGGCTATGGCGCGGTGGGTGTAAACCAGATACTTTATAAACTTATAGACTACTATAAAAAGGTAGTGCCCAAGGCGCCCGAAGCCTTCCCCGGCAAGAGCGGTCATGCTCCGACTTCCAGCGTGACCATCCGCGGAATGAGCGGACTTATGGTTCGCTTTGCGCGCTGCTGCAATCCCGTTCCGGGTGACGACATAGTCGGCTTTGTCTCCCGCGGCAGGGGCGTTATAGTCCACCGCAAGGACTGCCCCAACCTCAAGGACTACGAGCCCGACCGTATTCAGCCCGCGCAATGGACGGCGGACACAGGCTCTGAATTTATCGTCGGAGTGCGCGTCGTTGCCGACGACTACGACGGTCTTGTTGCATTCGTAACCCAGGAGCTTGCGGCAATGCGCCTTTCGCTCACGCAGATTGTGGGCAGACTGGATAAAAACAGACAGGCAGTCGTTGATATAAACGTCCGCCTCAACAAGCGTTCCGACCTCGACCTGCTCATCAACCACCTCAAAAAGGATAAGAGGGTGATAGACGTATATCGTACCTCTAATTAAATTTAATGGTAAAAAACGCCGCAAAATGCGGCATATAAATGCCGCGCAATAAGCGTCGAATAAACATCGCTCTATTAAACACGGCAAAAAATACGCGGCCAAAATGCCGCAGACAATAAGACATATCAATTAAGTAAGGGAGGCGGGCAATGCTTAAAGTCTACAAAATTTACCCGCAGGGGTTTGCATCAAATTCGTATGCAGTCACGGCGGACGGCAAAACGTGCGTAGTGGTGGACTGCGCCCAGCCGCGCGTGTGGGATAAAGTTGCCGAACTCGGCCTCAAGCCCGTGGCGGTGCTGCTCACACACGGCCACTACGACCATATAGGCGGCTGTCCCGTCTTTACGCAGAACGGAGTACCCGTCTATGCGTCAGAGGAGGAGGCAAAAAATATGTTCACGCCCGAATACGCCTCAATAAGTCCGCGCCCCGTTCAGAGTTTTTCTGTAAACACCGTGCGCGGCGGACAGACCCTCACTTATGCGGGCATAGATTTCAGGGTAATTTCCACGCCCGGCCACACCTCAGGCGGGGTATGCTACCTTGCGGATGACTGCCTTTTCACGGGTGATACTCTCTTTTGCGAAAGTGTAGGCCGCACCGACCTGCCCACAGGCAGCTATTCCCAGATAGTAACCAGTGTAAAAAAGCTGTACGCCCTGCCCGGCGACTACAAAATTTACTGCGGCCACGAGGAGGACAGCACCCTCTCGCACGAGCGCGCAAATAACCCGTTCGTCCGCGCCGACTGAACACAATATTTTAGGCATATTCCCGCACCGACTGGCCGCGTTGCTCTGCAAATCGCCGCGTAGCTGTACACGCGTTGCGCGTTAAATTTCTGTGCTGGCAAATATGTGTTATTTGCGGCATATTCCCGCACCAATTCAAAAATAAAAAGTACTATGTTAAACACAAACTGCGAATTTCTGCGCCCCGAGATAATGGACGTTCTGCGTCTTTTCGGCGAGGAGGAGGGTGAGTTCAACCATTCTTTCGTGCGCGAGGGCAACAAGTTCATAAACTGTATAGAGCGCGGCGATACAAGCCGCGTCTTTTGCGATGAGTGGCAGGCCGAGGACGAGCTTGCCTTCAAGCGTTGTGCCAAGCGTTCGGCAAAGCTGGCTTTTTATCTTTTTTTGCAGGAAAGTATGGGCAAAAGCTTTCCGTGGGGCGCGCTCACGGGCATAAGACCGACAAAAATGGCGTATATGGAGCTGGAGGAGGGGCGCGACTTTGCCCCGCTCTTCAAAAAGTTCTGCGTTTCAGAGCAGAACATATCAATAATACGCCGCGTAATAGCCGCGCAGTCAGATATTTATAATTCCAACCGCTTTTGCGGGTGCGATGTCTTTGTCAGCCTGCCGTTCTGTCCCACCAAGTGCGAATACTGTTCCTTTATAACCGCGCCCGTCGCGTGCGTGCAGAAATACATTCCACAGTATGTGGAAACGCTCGTCTCCGAAATAGAGAGCTTAAATGGAATAACGGGCAAAATCAACTCCGTTTACATAGGCGGCGGCACGCCTTTTTGCATAGATAACTACTATTTGACCCGCATATATGCCGCAATTAACGCGCTTGGTGCAGTCAATGCCGAGTTTACGGTGGAGGCGGGCAGACCGGATACTTTTACCGAAGAAAAGCTTGCCGCGTGCAGGGATGCGGGTGTAAACAGAATATGCGTAAATCCGCAGACCTTTTCAGATGTCACTCTTGAAAAGATAGGCCGCAGACACACGTCCGCGCAGATGTTCAAGGCGTACGAAATGGCGCAGAAGTACGGGTTTGATATAAATATCGACCTTATAGCAGGCCTCTCGGGCGAAACGATAGCCGACTTTAAAAATTCGCTCTCCTGCGCAATATCCCTTCAACCTGCCGACATCACCGTCCATTCGCTCTGTCTCAAAGCGGGTTCGCGCCTTAAAGAGCATACCTCGCGCATTGAAAGCGACGGTATAGACGGAATGATAGCGCTATCGCGCGAAATGCTCACCGCGGCAGGGTACGAGCCGTATTATCTGTACCGCCAGAAATATCAGGCGGGCGCAGGTGAAAATATAGGCTGGTGCAAGTCGGGCAAGGCGTGCGTCTACAACATAGACACAATGGAGGAAATCTGCTCCAACATAGCGGTAGGTTCAAACGCCATTTCAAAGCGCGTATTCGGCGAGGGCGGCAGAATAGAGAGGTTGGCCTCGCCCAAGGATATACCTACATATCTTTCAAAGGCGGACGAAATAACAAAAAAGCGCACCGGGCTTTTCTCTGTCTTATAGCGGTAAATCCTCCCCTTGTTTAGGGGAGAAATTAGTAGCGGCCAAGCCTCCCCTTGCTTAGGGGAGGAATTGAAGGAAGGGTAGAAAATTCTAATTAATTCAGTCATTACTGCGGTAAAGAGCGTAAACCCTTCAGACGCGGCCTCGTGTACCTCGCCTGCGCCAGCTCCCCTTAAAAAGTGGAGCCTAAAATATGGAAGTATTCCTGCGAGGCAGGCGATAAATTTCGAATACAGTTGTATTATTAAAATTATTTTATCGCTTTTTTTGATATGATATTGTTTACAGAACAATACCATCAGAGGTGATAAAATGGAAAGCTCTTTACTTGACAGATTATGTATGTGGGCGGGGGAGGAAGGCTCTTTGTTTAAAATGAGCAAGGCTGAAAGCGACCTGCTTGGCAACATAGACGATATGTACACCTACTTTTGCGGCAAATTGGACGGAGAAGACAGGGAAAAATTCAAAAAACTCTGCGAATGCTTCGACGAGGTCTCCAACGAAGAGACCGAGGCCTTTTTCAGAATTGGTTTTAAACTCGCTTTCAGACTTGCCGCAGAATGTTATACCTGAGAAAAAATTTATACCTGATTAGTAGGCTGCATTTAATTTTGCCGCTATCGGCAAACCTGCCTTTTTTTGTTTGCCTTATCAATCCGCAGCAGTGCGCGGTCATTATTACTATTGTACATAAAAGTTTTTTATCTAACCTTCTGTAATTTAGTTGCTTTTAAGCTTGCGTTATGCTAAAATAAACTCGTTACGGGTACAACGCGGTGCGAATACTCCACGCCCGACCTTGTTCACCGCAGATTAATTTCCATTACAGGAGGATAATTTAAAATGGAAAAGCAGGAAATCATTGCTAAATTCGCCACCAAAGAGGGCGACACAGGTTCACCCGAAGTGCAGATAGCTCTTCTTACCGAGCGCATCAACCACCTCAACGAGCATCTTCAGGTGCACATTCACGATAACCACTCCCGCAGGGGCCTTCTCAAGATGGTAGGTCGTCGCCGCGGTCTTCTCGACTACCTTAAATCCAAGGATATTGAAAGGTATCGTGCCGTTATCGCCGCTTTGAACTTAAGAAAGTAATTTTTTTCGTACAAAAAAGAGCGCGTTACTTTATGCCGCTCTTTTTTTCATAAATTTGTCCGTTGCCGCGGGGCATCGGGCGCAAGAACGAACAAGGAGTAGTAATTTTAATGAAACAGCAATTCAAACAATTCAAAACCATGATAGGCGGAAGAGAAGTAGTTATCGAAACGGGCAAGTATGCAGAGCAGGCCAACGGCGCGTGCGTAGTTCGCTGCGGCGATACCGCCGTACTCGTCACCGTCTGCATGTCTGAAGCTCCCAGAGAGGGCATGGATTTCTTCCCTCTTCAGGTTGACTATGATGAAAAGATGTACTCCATCGGCAAAATACCCGGTGGTTTCAAAAAGCGTGAAGGCAGGGCAAGCGACAAGGCTATCCTTACCGCAAGGCTTATAGACAGGCCTCTTCGCCCGCTCTTCCCCAAGGGACTTTACAACGATGTTACCGTTGTTGCGCAGGCCCTCTCCGTAGAGCCCGACATATCGCCCGAACCCCTCGCAATGATAGGTTCGTCGGTAGCGCTCTCCATCTCCGATATTCCCTGGGCAGGCCCCACGGGTTCGGTTGTGGTAGGTCTCGTCAACGGCAAGTATGTAATCAACCCCGACCTCGCCCAGCGCAAGGAGAGCACCATTCACCTCAACCTTGCAGGCACCAAGGACGCCATCCTTATGATAGAGGCGGGCGCAAACGAAGTTTCAAACGAAGAGATGGTCGGCGCAATAATGTTCGGCCATGAAGAGATAAAGAAAATCTGCAACTTTATCGACGACGTAATCGTTCCCGAAGTCGGCAAGCCCAAGAGGCAGATGGAGCTTTATCACGTTCCCGAAGAGCTCGATAAGGCCGTACGCGAATACGCCTCCGAGAAGATTGACTGGGCTATCGACACGTTCGACAGGCAGGAGAGGGAAGAGCGCCAGGCTCAGGCTGAGAAGGAAGTTCTTGAGCACTTTGCCGACATCTATCCCGACAACGCCCGCGAAATAAAGGACAGCCTCTATTACCTCACCAAGGAAAAGGTACGTGCAAAGATATTCGATAAGGGTATCCGTCCCGACGGCCGCGGCCTTAAAGACGTTCGTCCCATCTGGTGCGAAAGGCACGTGCTTCCCCGCGTACACGGCAGCGCCGTATTCACCCGCGGTCAGACGCAGACGCTCACGACCTGCACGCTTGCAATGCTTTCAGAGGTGCAGAAACTCGAGGGCCTCGACGAGGAAACATACAAGAGATATATGCACCAGTACAACTTCCCCGGCTACTGCACGGGCGAAGCAAAGGCTCTGCGCAGCCCCGGCAGAAGAGAGATAGGCCACGGCGCACTTGCCGAGCGTGCTCTCGTTCCCGTTCTTCCCTCCGAAGATGAATTCCCCTATGCAATAAGGGTGGTAAACGATATACTTTCGTCCAACGGCTCTTCGTCGATGGCTTCTGTATGCGGCTCTACCATGGCGCTCATGGATGCGGGCGTACCCATCAAAGCTCCCGTTGCAGGCGTAGCTATGGGTCTTATAAAGAACCAGGAAACGGGCGAATTCAGGGTGCTCACCGATATTCAGGGACTTGAAGACTTCCTCGGCGATATGGACTTCAAGGTAGCAGGTACGGTAAAGGGCATAACCGCCATCCAGATGGATATAAAAATCAAGGGCATTTCCGAAGAGATAATGCACGCTGCAATAGACCAGGCAAACGAAGGCCGCACCTTCATTCTTTCCAAGATGCTCGAGTGCGTTCCCGAAGTTGCTCCCGCGCTCTCCGTTTACGCTCCCAAGATACTCAGCTTCGAGATTGACCCCGAAAAGATCGGCGACGTCATCGGCAAGCAGGGCTGCGTAATAAAGAAGATAATGGAAGAGACCGGCACGGAAATCGACTTCAACGACGACGATTCCGGCCGCGGCTACATCTCCACGACGGGCCCCATCGAAAATGCCGAAAAGGCAAAGGCTATAATCATGTCTATCGCACACGATCCCGAAGTAGGCGATATGTTTGTCGGCACGGTAGTGCGCATCCTCAACTTTGGCGCGTTCGTAGAATTTGCGCCCGGCAAGGACGGCATGATACACATCTCCAAGCTTTCCGATAAGCGTGTTGAAAAGGTGGAGGACGTAGTCAACATCGGCGACGTTGTAAAGGTAGAAATAATAAAGATAGGCGAAAAGGGCATCGACTTAAAGCTGCTCGAAAAGCTTTCCTAAAAAATTTCAGCATAAAAACGGCTCCCTTTGCGGGGAGCCGTAATTTTTTTGTAAAAATCCGTTGTTGCGCACATTAAAATTTCAGTACTTACACTTTCAGGCAAAATATTCAAGCGCGCCCGTGAATATGGCGTGCGCCACCTCGTCGCGGTACTCTTCGGTAAGCAGCAGCTTTTCGTCCTCGGCGTTGGATAAAAACCCGCACTCCACTATAACCGAAGGGCTGTCTGTGCACTCCAGCATATAGTAATCGCCTACAAGCGGGTTTACCTTGCGCGTGGCGCTGTCCATTGCGTTAAGACAGCTCTGAATGCTCACGGCAAGCTCCTTGCCCGCCTCGCTCGAGCTGTCAAAAAATACCTGCGCACCCCTGCGCGCGCTGTCTGAATAAAAATTCTGATGTACGGATATAACCATATCGGCGCCGCTTTCCCTGATAATTTCGCGGCGCTTTTTCATATCCCGCAGCTTAAACCCGCTCGTGGGCAGGCCGTAAAGACCCGCGCGGCTCTTCCGCGTGAGTACGGCGGCAAAACCCGCCCTCGAAAACAGTCCTTTGAGTTTTTTTGCTATGTCCAGGTTGAGGTCGCATTCCTTCACACCTGTCGACTTCCCGCACACGCCCGCGTCTATTCCGCCGTGGCCTGCGTCTATTACCACCACGGGCGCAGTAACCGTCTGTGCGTGCGCCACTCCGCCGCATACCGCGCCCAGGGCCGCGCTTAAGATTGCCAGCGCCGCAAACAGCTGTACGGCGCTCTTTTTAAGGGTAAACAATTTCACGCTATATACTACTTAATAATTGATTTTTTTATGACAAAGTGGTATAATTTTAAAGGTAAATTATGTTGAGCAGCAGCGGTTTTATTTCGCCTGAAGAGGCAAAAAAACTCAATCCCGTAACGCTGGCTTTTGTGGGCGACGCCGTCTTTTCGCTGTATGTGCGCGAAGAGCTGGTGCTC
Organism: Candidatus Coproplasma excrementigallinarum; assembly: GCA_018714625.1. Classification (GTDB taxonomy): domain Bacteria; phylum Bacillota; class Clostridia; order Christensenellales; family Borkfalkiaceae; genus Coproplasma; species Coproplasma excrementigallinarum. Next base: position 32,651 of record DVNE01000011.1, on the reverse strand, counting down.
GCTGCCGATTACAGGGCTGGCGATTTACAGAAACTCTCCTCCGAGCGCGTGTCTGCGCACGGACAGAGCGGCCTTGCAGAGCGCGTCTGCCTTCTTTTTAACGAGGAGGAGGCGGATATTTTTCGCCGAGGCCGCAACGCCAAAAAGCCCTCGAGGGCAAAGCACGCAAGCGTGGGCGAATACAACCGTTCCACGGGGCTCGAGGCCGTTCTCGGCTATCTGTACCTAACAGGTCAGCTCGGGCGCATAGATTTTTTATTGAAGGGAACAGATGAAAACTGAGGGCAGGAACGCCGTTTCAGAGCTTATAAAGAGCGGCAGACCGATAGAAAAGATAGTAATGGAAAAGGGCGCGCAGGGCAGCCTGGCGCGCATTTTTGCCGAGGCGCGCAGGGCGGGCATACGCGTACAGTTTGCCGACATGAAGGCGCTCGACAGAATGAGCGCAACCGGTCATCATCAGGGCGTCATAGCCTTCGGCGCGGAATACGAATACTGCGATATCGAGGACATAATCGCCGCCAAAGGGCAAAGCGGCGGCTTTGTAATACTTTGCGACGGCATAGAGGACGTGCATAACTTAGGCTCTATAATAAGGGTGGCGGAGTGTGCAGGCGCGGACGGAGTGGTAATCCCCGCGCAGAAGTCGGCCGCCGTGACCGAGGCGGTAATCCGCATCTCTGCAGGCGCGGCCAACCATATAAAGGTGGCAAAAGTGCCCTCGCTCAATGCCGCCCTTGAAAAACTTAAAAACAGCGGCTACTGGGTGTATGCCCTCGAGGCCGACGGGCAGTCGATATACGAGGCCGACCTTTCGGGCAACGTCGCCCTGGTTATAGGCGGTGAGGACAGCGGCGTAAGGCGGCTTACAAGGGAGCGGTGCGACGGCGTACTGTCGCTGCCCCTTCTAGGCAAGGTCAACTCGCTCAACGCCTCGGTTGCCCTCGGCATAGCCGCATACGAAGTGGTCAGATGCAGACTGAAACAATGAGCGACGAGCGCCTTGTAGTTCTGTCACAGCAGGGCGACAAGGCGGCAACGGACGCGCTTTTAAAACGCTATAAAAATATGGTGCTCTCCGTCGCGCGCAGATTTTTTCTTTCGGGCGGCGAAACGGAGGATCTGGTGCAGGAGGGCATGTGCGGGCTGTATTCGGCTATCGGCAGCTTTGAAGAGGGCAAAACGACCTTTTCCTTCTATGCGGCGCGCTGCATACGCAACCGCATCATAGACGCCGTAAAGGCCAACACGGGCGTAAAGCACTCCGCGCTCAACAACTTTCTGCCCATCGTCGAGGTGGGGGAAGAGCTGTATTCCTCGCCGCAGAACCCAGAAGACGAGCTCATAAAGCGCGAAAACAGGCGCGAATTTCTGCAGAGAATAAGCAAAACGCTCTCCTCGTTCGAGTTCAAGGTCACGGTAATGTATATGGACGGTCTGACCATGGCGGAGATATCTTCCGCCGCAGGCAAGCCGGTAAAGAGCATAGATAACGCCCTTCAGCGCTCTAAGCACAAGCTCTTCAAGATGTTCGAGCTGCGCTGAAGTTTATATTTTAAGGGAGTAAAATGGCATATCTCGCGTTTTACAGAATGTTCCGTCCCGACACTCTGGATAAGGTCGTGCGGCAGGAACACATAGTAAAAATTTTAAAAAATCAGATTGAGAGCGGAAAGATAGGTCACGCCTATCTGTTCTGCGGACCGCGCGGCACGGGCAAGACTTCCGTGGCCAAAATTTTTGCGCGCGCCATCAACTGCGAGCACCCCGTAAACGGTTCGCCGTGCGGCAAGTGTGCAACCTGCCGCGCTCTTTCCGAGGGCAGCAATCTCGATATTTCAGAAATAGACGCCGCGTCAAATAACGGCGTAGACGAGATGCGCGATTTGAGGGAAAAGGTGCAGTACCCGCCCGTTGCAGGCAAGTACAAAGTGTATATCATAGACGAGGTGCATATGCTCACGGCCTCGGCGTTCAACGCCGTTTTAAAGACGTTGGAAGAACCTCCCGCGCACGCCGTGTTCATTCTTGCCACAACCGAGCCGCAGAAAATCCCCGCAACCATTCTTTCGCGCTGCATGCGCTTTGATTTCAAGCTCATTCCCCAGCACGACCTCGAAGGTCTGCTGAAAAATATTTTTGCCAAGGTCGGCAAGGAGTACGAGGATGAGGCCGTCGCCGCAATAGCCCGCGCAGGTGCGGGCAGCGCGCGCGATACGCTCTCCATTGCCGATATGTGCGTATCCTATTCCACGGGTAAGCTCACATATGAAGATGTAAACGCCGTACTCGGCAGCGCCGATTTTTACAACATATCCAAGGCGGTGCGCATGCTGCTTTCAGACGACTGTGGCGGTGCGCTCTCCTGCGCCGAAGAAATTTTTGCAGGCGGCAAGGGTGCGGGCGTGTTCGTAAAGGATATTTTAAACTTCCTCAACAGCGTGGCCGTTGCCAAGATGTGCAAAAACGCCAGACAGATACTCAACCTTCCCGAAGAGATGTTTGCCGAGGTGGCCGCTGCAGCTGAGGCGGACGGACATAAAATTCTCCGCGCAACGGAAATTTTTGTGAATGCGGAGGGCGATATGCGCTATGCCGCCGACCCGCGCGTCGTGCTCGAAACGGCAATTTTAAGGTGCACTCTCCCGCAGGACGATTACAATATAGACAGCCTTATTTCGCGCGTATCTGCGCTCGAAAAAAAGCTTGCCGACGGCAATTTTGCCTTCCGCGCACCTGCGCAGACTGAAGCTTCTGCAGCAAAATCAGCTCCCGCGGCAAAGCCCGCGGCAGTTCCGGGGCAGTATTCGGCGGAAAAAACTGCACATGCGGCAAAGCCCTCTCTGGCGGCCGAACAATCCGCGCAGGGAGTGCAGACAGATTTTTTGAACAACCGCAACGCCGATAACTACCGCGCCGCTCAACCTGCGGCGCAGAAGTCGGGGCGGGCGGCTCTTTCAGAGAGCAACGAAGAGGATGTATTTTCCTCACAGAAGCCCGCGCAAAGCGTTCCCAAGCCTGCTCCCGCAGGCGCAACGGCCAAAAGCGTGCACGCCTCTCTTTTAAAGGCGCTGCGCACTACTCACAAAAACGCCGTACTGTTTACGCTGTGCGCCGACCTCACCTGTTGCCAGGAAGGTCAGAAGTTTGTGTTTTATACAGAAAACGAAACAGTCTACCGCGCCATCACGCGGCAGGATAACCAGAGGATACTTGCAGACGTTCTGGCTGAATACGGTGTAACCGATTTTGAGGTGCGCCTCAAAAAGAAGGATGACGGTCTTGCCCGCGCCCTCGGCGTACTTAAAAGCAATTTCGGCGGAACGGATATAGATATAAAATAGAGCGCAGGTCAGGTCTTGCGCATGCCGCGGTCTTGTTCCGCGGCGCAAAAAAATTCAAGGAGCATAATTTATGGCAGGATTTCGTAGCGGCATGGGCGGAGGTATGAACAACCTTGTCAAGCAGGCGCAAAAGATACAGGAACAGATGCAGGAGGCCGAAAAAGAGCTTGAAGAGATGGAGGTAGTCGGTCTTTCAGGCGGCGGCGAAGAGGGCGACGAAACGGTCGTCATATACATGAACGGCAAAAAGGTAATAAACGGCGTGGAGTTCGGCAGCAAGATAGGCGGCATGATTGACCTCAACGACGAAGACGACGTCGAAATGCTCGAAGACCTCATTCTCGCGGCGATAAACGACGGCTACAAAAAGGCCGATAAACTCTACGAAGAAAAGATGGGCAAATTCGGCGGCGCCGGTATCCCCGGAATGTTTTAATTGCGCGCAGGCGTATGGCCTGTTTTAACTTGCGGCGCGCAGGCATAGATGCTTTAAATGACGGCGCAAGGCAGATTATATAAGGCAGATTATATCAGGGCTGAAATTGTGCGGGAGGGCAGCGCTCAATCCCGCTTAAAAGGTTTGCCCTGCAAGCATAGTCAGGATTTACCCTGTAAACAGAATAAAGCTTTGCTCTGCGGCTTGAATAAGGGTTAGTTTCTCAGCAGAGCTTTTTCGTGAAAGCAATATGGATATATTTATCGAGCCGATAGGCAGACTTATAAACCAATTTTCAAAGCTCCCCGGCGTCGGCAAAAAGACGGCGCAGAGGTATGCATACAAGATAATAAACATGAGCCCTGAGGAGGCGGCGGAGTTTGCAAGCGCCGTAACCGAGGCCAAGCGCAAGGTAAAGTACTGCAAGATATGCGGCAACTTCACCGAGGGCGACGTGTGCGATATTTGCCGCACGCGCGACAAGTCCACCATCTGCGTGGTCAAAGAGCCAAAAGATGTCATTGCACTTGAAAAGCTGCACGAATATAAGGGCGTATACCATGTTCTGCACGGCGTTATAAGCCCGATGGAGGGCATAGGCCCCAACGATATACGCATAAAGGAGCTTTTGAACCGCGTCAACGAGGGCGGCGTAAAAGAGGTGATAATGGCCACCAACCCCGATGTCGAGGGCGAGGCCACGGCCATGTACATTGCCCGCCTTTTAAAGCCGCTCGGCATAAACGTCACAAGGCTTGCGCACGGCATTCCTATCGGCAGCGAGCTGGAGTACACCGACGACGTCACGCTCTCCCGCGCACTTTCAGAAAGAAAGTCCATTTAAAGAGCGGCTGTCGCCTTAAAATTTGCGTATACAGACATTGCCTGCCTTTTATTAAAGGCATATTGCAATATCTTTCAGATAAAGTATCTTTATAACGGGGCGCGTCGCGCCCTTTTCAGCGCAATAAAAGGCCGCCTGGGCGGTCTTACCATAAAAAGGCGCTTGTCGCCAAATAAGGAATGAAAGGGTTGAATGTATGAAGATTTCAGTACTCGGCTGCGGCAGATGGGGTTCGTTTATAGCGTGGTACCAGTCGGCGGTAAAGGGAAACGAAGTAATAAGTTGGGGTCCGGAGGGCGAATATTCCTACGAGATTTTAAAAAATACCGGCAGGAACGAATATGTGGAGCTGGATAAGAGGATAACTCTGACCTGCGACCTTGAGTTTGCCTTAAAAAGCAGCGATGTAATAATAATTTCAATCAGCTCGCAGGGGCTGCGCGGCTTTATGCAGCGCATAATAAAGTACCCCGTGCAGGACAAAATTTTTGTGCTCTGCATGAAGGGCATAGAGGAGGGCACAGGCAAGCGCCTTTCAGAGATACTTGTAGAGAGCGGCATTTCGTCCGAAAAAATTGCCGTATGGGTAGGCCCCGGGCATATCCAGGCCTTTGTAAAGGGCATACCCAACTGCATGGTCATAGACTCCGCCAACGAAGAGCTCAAGCGCTATCTTGCCGATAATTTCAAAAGCAACCTCATTCGCTTTTACTACGGCAACGACCTTATAGGCACGGAGATAGGCGCGGCCGCCAAAAACGTTCTGGGCATTGCCGCAGGCGTACTCGACGGAAGCGGCTACGTAAGTCTTAAAGGCCCGCTTATGGCGCGCGGTGCCTACGAGGTAGGCACTTTAATTCAGGCTATGGGCGGCAAATTTATGTCGGCATACGGCCTTGCTCACCTCGGCGACTATGAAACTACGCTCTTTTCCGAATACTCCCACAACCGCCGCTACGGCGAGATGATGGCGCAGGGCAAAAAGTTTGAAAAGCTTGCCGAAGGCGTCATGACTGCCAAGGCAATGAAGGAGATGGGCGACAGACTGGGCGTAGAGCTGCCCATAACCGAAGCCGTGTACGAGGCGTGCTTCCTTTCGCACGCGTTTGAAAGCGGCGACGGTGCAAAGGAGTGCATGAACATAATTTTAAAGCTCTTCGACCGCAGCACCAAGAGCGAGTTCAGGTTTTAAAATCAACAGCGGCGGAAAAAAACTTTTTTGCAGCCCTTAAATACATATTGATTGCATTGTTTTGTCTTATGCCGCCCCGCCGCGGAAAACCCGCGGCGGGGCGGCATTGAACTGCAATCGGCGACATTAAACCCCATTCAGGGCAACGCTCGGTCACAACGGTGCGGCATTAAACTGCAATCGTGGCGGCATTCACCCGCAACGGTCAGTATTCAGCCGTACATTCAGCCGCAATCGGGCGGCATTTTCAAGTCGTGCGTGCGCGATATTGCAAACAATTATAAAAAAATTTTATTGCATTACAAAAAGAGAAAAAATTTGCAGCTCTGCCTTTTGAGTTGCAAATTTTTATTTGCCGCTTTATAATAGATACTGAAAAATCAGGGAAAAATTTGTTACAATAAAGGGACGCTATGATACGAAACGATTTAAGGAATGTTGCAATTATTGCTCACGTCGACCACGGCAAGACAACGCTTGTCGACGCGATGTTAAAGCAGAGCCACGCCTTCAGGGAAAACCAGGCTGTGGAAGAGAGGGTGATGGACTCCAACGCTATAGAGCGTGAGCGCGGCATAACCATACTTGCCAAAAACACGTCCGTTCATTATAACGGCGTAAAGATAAATATTGTCGATACCCCGGGACACGCCGACTTTTCCGGCGAGGTTGAAAGGGTAATGATGATGGTAAACGGTGTGCTTGTACTTGTAGACGCCGCCGAAGGCCCTATGCCTCAGACGAGGTTCGTCGTGCAGAAGGCGCTTGAGATGGGTCACCGCCTCATCATCGTCGTAAACAAAATCGACCGTCCCGACGCCCGTCTCAACGAGGTGCAGGACGAGATACTCGAACTTCTTATGGAGCTTGACGCCTCCGACGACCAGCTTATGTCCCCCGTGGTATGGTGCTCGGGCAGGAACGGCACGGCCACTCTCGACCTCAACACTCCCGGCAAGGACCTCAGCCCGCTGTTCGATACCATTCTCTCGCACATTCAGCCCATGGAGGTGGACGAAAAGGGTCCTGCACAGCTGCTTGTATCCTCTATCGACTACAACGACTACGTCGGCCGAATAGGCATAGGCAGGATAGAGCGCGGCGAAATTTTGCAGGGGCAGCCGGTAGTAGTCACCAACTACAACAATCAGCAGATGAAGCTCAGCGGCAAGCTTGCCAACCTCTACCAGATAGAGGGACTTAACCGCGTTCCCTGCGAAAAGGCAATCGCGGGCGACATAGTATGCTTCTCCGGCCTTGAAAAGATAAATATAGGCGATACCGTCTGCTCGCCCGACTGCGTAGAGGCGCACAAATTCGTCAAGATTTCAGAGCCGACCGTCGAAATGACCTTCTCGGTAAACGATTCGCCCTTTGCAGGCAAAGAGGGCAAGTGGGTAACCACCCGTCACCTGCGCGAAAGACTGTTCAGGGAGCTTTTAAAGGACGTATCTCTGCGCGTGGAGGAGACGGAGTCGGCCGATAGTTACCGCGTCTGCGGCCGCGGCGAGATGCACCTTTCAATACTCATAGAAAATATGCGCCGCGAGGGCTACGAATTCCAGGTATCCACGCCCCGCGTGCTCTATAAAGATATAAACGGCGTAAAGTGCGAGCCTATGGAGAGGCTGATAGTTGACGTGCCCGACGAATACACGGGCGCCGTCTTCCAGAGCATGGGCGAAAGGAAGGGCGAGCTTGTGCACATGAGCGCCGTCGGCAGCCGTACCCGCCTCGAATTTATAATTCCCGCGCGCGGACTGTTCGGCTACAAGAGCGAATTTCTGACCTCTACCAAGGGCGAGGGCGTGTTCTCTTCGGTATTCTTCGAGTACCAGCCCTACAAGGGCGAGCTTTCGCGCAGGAACACGGGTTCTCTCGTCGCGTTTGAAACGGGCGAGGCGGTGACATACGGCCTCTACAACGCTCAGGGACGCGGCACTCTGTTTATCGGCCCCGGCACGCAGGTTTACGAGGGAATGGTTATAGGCGAGAGCCCCAAGTCAGAGGATATAAACGTAAACGTCTGCAAGCAGAAGCACCTCACCAACACGCGTTCGTCCTCTTCAGACGACGCCTTAAGGCTTATAACCCCCAAGCGCATGAGCCTTGAAGAGTGCCTCGAATTTATTGCCGACGACGAACTCCTCGAGATAACCCCCAAGAACATCCGCATACGCAAGCGCATTCTCGACAGCGAGCTTCGCGCAAAGGCTGCTGCCAAGGTCCGCAAGGGTCTTTCATAAAACCTTTTCGGCGCGGCTTAACAGTATATTTTAAGCGCGGCATTGTGTCTTGCTCTGCGGCCTGCTGCATAATGCACCCCTTTACGGCTTAAGTTGTTTTTTGCAAATCGGACAGAACGTTTTGCGTCAAAACATTGTCCGCTCTGCGGTAATAAACAGAAATTTTATAACATATATAAATACTGCCCCTGCGGCAGTATTTTTTTACTTCGCGGCGGCAAAAAACTTGTTCGGGGGGCATTATGGAGGGTACACTGCATACAGTCACCATAGAAAACTGCAAAAAAATAACGGCCACGGCCATAGAGAGCGTGGACGCATTCTCGCCCGCGCAGATTGTTTTAAGCTATTCGGGCGGCAGAATAATAGTTGCGGGCAGCGGCCTTAAGATATCGGCGTTCTCCAAGCAGAGCGGTGCGTTCTGTGCCGACGGCACGGTGACGGGGGTAAGGTACGCGGCAAAGGGCGTAAAGCTCGTCCGCAGAATTTTCAAGTGAGCTTAAATTTTTTTCAGCGAAGAGGACGGGACGGCAGAAAAAATTTTTGTCGCATAAAAGTTCTGTTTTCGGTCGGGGTGAAAAGGTCAGCAGTTCGGAGTGATAAATGGGTGCGTTTTATATATTTGTGGTCTGCGTTGCCTGCGGAGTGGTCAGCGGCGTGGCGTACGACGTGCTTTACATACTAAGGCACATATTTTGCGCGCGCCCCTTTCCGCGCGCTATGGCGTGGCGCACCTCTGTCGCCGCCGTGTGCGATATTCTGTATGCGCTCAGTCTTTCGGCGCTGTTCATATTTTGCTCGGTATATTTCTCTTTTCCGGATATTCGGCTGTACATGCTCCTCGCCTGCCTGCTCGGCGCAGTTATGTATATCAAAAGTTTGCACATAATAGTTGCATTTTTTGTAAATAAATTGTATAATAGAGGTGCCGAAGCAGAGTAAACATGGCTTATTGCGCCATTTTTTAAGCAAAGTGCAAAAAATTTTTCTGCAAAGGCAAAAAAACGAGGTTAAACTATGGATATAAAAAAGCGCAACCGCCTTATTGCGGCTGGCACAATCGCTATAGTTCTGCTTCTTGTGGTGCTTGCGGCCGTCATGGTCTATCAGCTCGTCACCATCTCGGTGATGGAGAAGCGCAAGCAGGAACTTCAGCAGAAAATTGAAGAATATTATCAGGCCATCGGCGATGAGGACGGGCTTGAGGCTATGCTTGAGTATTACAACGATTACGACGCGCTCTATCAGCTCGCCGTCGAGTACGAGATAATAAAGAGCTGAATTTTTTAACTGACCCGCGCCGCACGGTATTTTGCGGTCTTTTAAGCAAAATAGTATGAAGATTTCGGCAATAGATGTAGGTTCTAATTCCGTCCGCCTTATGGTAATGGCGGACGGAAAAACTTTATATAAGCAGATAGAGACTACCCGCCTTGCAGAGGGTCTTGCAAACAGCGGCGTGCTCACCCCGCAGGCAATAGAGCGCACGGCGCGCGCCGTACAGATGTTTGCAGCGGCGTCTGAACTCAACGGCGCGGGCGTACCCGCGGTGTTTGCCACGGCGGCAGTCCGCTCTTCGTCAAACGGCAGGCAGTTTGTGGAGAGGGTAAAGCAGCTTACGGGCATAGATGTGGACGTAATCAGCGGCGAAGAGGAGGCAAAGTGCGGCATACTTGGCGCGCTCGGCCGCCGCGACGGCGGAATTGTAGACCTCGGCGGCGCCAGTACGGAAATAACCGTACAGAAGGGCGGCAACGCGGTATATTCAAAAAGCGTAAACATAGGCACCGTCCGTCTGTTCGACCTCGGCGGTCAGGACAGGGCGGCGCTTCTCAAAGCGATAGCCCAAAAGCTCCCCGACTACGGCAATTTAGACCTCTCGGGTACAGATATGTACGGCGTAGGCGGCACGGCGACAAGTCTTGCGGCTATATTTCTCGGTCTTGAAAAGTACGACCCGAATGTGGTGGACGGCACAGTGCTCACAACAAAGTGGCTGGGCGAGGAGGCGGACAAGCTGCTTTTGCTCACACCTGAACAGCGCAAGAGCGTAAAGGGCATGGACGTGCGCCGCGCGGACGTCATTGCTGGCGGCTGTCTGCTGCTTTACAGCATATTAAATAAATTCGGTGCAGACCGCATAACGGTATCCGAGAGCGACAATTTAGAGGGCTATGTACTTTTAAAGGGGCTTGTAAAGTGAAGGGAGTATTTGTAACGCTTCTGTCCCTGCTGCCCGCGCTCGCGCTTGCGGCGGCCGGCAGTATAGGCATATATGAAGAGTACGGCCTTTGGCAGATGCTTGTATATCTTTTGGCGTGCATTCTCTTTTTCCCCGTCGCGTCCATCTTGCACGAGCTGGGACATATGTTGTTCGGGGCGGTATGCGGTATGCGCGTAAAGATAAGCAAGACAGCAATTTTCCGCCCCTCAGGCTGTGCCGTCAGACCTCTTAGAAGCATGGCTGTCCGCACCCGTTTTATTCTCACCGCGCTCGGCGGACTTATTTTGAACTTTGTGTTCACCGTCGTCGGCATGGGCTTTCTTTTCGCAAGCGGCGGTCTGCTCTGGGTTTCGCTTGCAGCGCCGTCTTCGTTCTATCTGTTTATGATAAACGTGCTGCCGTTGAACTATGCGGCGGGCGATACCGATATGCTGCTCGCCGTCCAGGCAATGAAGAACACTGCCGAATGGCAGGTTCTCGGCCGTGTACTCAAAATTCAGGGCATGCTTGCCGAGGGCAAAAACATTGCGGATATAGATGAGAACTATTTTTATTCCGTTCCGCAGATAGCCGAGTACGAGCCTGCTTTTATTATGCTCGTCTCTCTCCGTGCCGACTACTACGCGGCAAAGGGAGAGGAGGTCAGGGCGCAGGAGTGGAAACAGCGGCTCGAAGGCCTTTTGCGCGAGTATGCGCCCGAGAGCGTTACAGAGCAGTAACTGCGTAGGCTAGGGCGGCAATATATGCCGTCACAGACCAGTAACCATACAGATATGCGGCAATGAACACACGCCGCAGACATAAAAACGATAAACGGGCGCGCCGCAAAATTTGCGGCGCGCCCGTTTAAGTGCTTGCCCGTTAATATGGTGGCAACATTATTGATATTGCGCGCCAGTTTGATTTGTTTGCCAGTTTATGCGGCATTGAATGGGGCTGGACGGTGCGCACAGGCTGCCCTTTTACCTTGCCTTTTGATGTGTTTTATAGCTTTTCAGCCGTAAATATGGCGGTAAAAAGCCATTTAAAAGTCAGCTTATGCGGCACAGAGCGGAATAGCAGTTCGGGCAAAGTCCGCCCCAGCTCTTTGCGCAACTCTCGCACACATGATTGCCGCAGTAAGGGCATTCATAGCCCTCTTTAAAGTCCCTTTCGCCCCCGAACGGGCAGAGTGATTTTCTGTTCATAAAATTCCCCTTTTTTCGCTTAAAAAAGTATGTGCGCAAACTCTTTTTTCTATGCGCGGCGCGCTTAAAATTGCGGGCAGAGGTTGACACCCATTATATAATATGGTATAATATAGAAGATAAGTTTTTGCTTTAAATTTTTAATTGCGTTAAATTAAAAAATAATGCCGCAAACGGGCTGTGCTTGCGCAGCAGAGTATTGCGCAAAGCGTAAATTTCGTTAAATGGGCAGGAGGTAATTTATGCCTGAAAAAGTACAGAACAATTATGACGCAAACAGCCTTGTGGCGCTCAAGGGACTGGAGCCGGTGCGCGAAAATCCGGGTATGTATATCGGCACCACGGACGAAAAAGGTCTGCACGGCCTTGTCAGGGAGGTAATAGACAACTCCATAGACGAAGCCCTCGCCGGCTATTGCGACAGGGTGGACGTCACCCTCACGGCGGACGGCTGCTGCGTGGTAAAGGACAACGGCCGCGGCATTCCCACCGGCATAAACGAGCAGGAGGGCATAAGCGGCGTAGAGCTTGCGCTCACCAATCTCAATGCGGGCGGCAAATTCGGCGGCGGCAACAAGCACGGCGGCTATAAAATTTCGTCAGGTCTGCACGGCGTGGGCGTCTCCTGCGTAAACGCGCTTGCAGATACTCTCGTCGCTGAAGTCTGCCAGAACGGCCACCGTTACAGGCAGGTATATCACTGCGGCATACCCGAAGAACCGCTCAAGATAGTGGGCGACACCAACGAAACGGGCACGCTCATCTCCTTCCACCCCGATGCAACGGTGTTTGAAACGGTGGAGTTCAATTACGAAACTCTGCGTACCCTCTTAAGGGAGCTTTCATACCTCAACAAAGGTCTCACGCTCACGCTTACCGACCTCCGCGGCGAAAAGCCCCGCACGGATACTTTCTGCTACGAGGGCGGCGTAGTGCACTTTATCGAGGACATAAACAGGGGCAAGCAGGTACTGTTTGAAAAGCCCGTCTACTTTGAGGATTCCGAGGGCGACGACAAGTTCCTTGAGATAGCCATTCAGTATAACGACGGCTATGCCGAGCAGATTTTCCCCTTCTCGAACAATATCCGTCAGCCGGACGGCGGCACTCACCTTGAGGGCTTCAAATCGGCGCTCACAAAGGTTATAAACGACGCAGGTCACCGTCTCAATGTATTGAAGGAAAACGATAAACTTGCAGGCGAGGACGTGCGCGAGGGCATAACGGCGGTCGTTTCCGTAAAGATTGCCGACGCCCAGTACGAAAGCCAGACCAAGGCCAAGCTCTGCTCCACATATGTGCGCGGGTTTGTATATAAGGCCACGGTTGAAAAGTTCGGCACCTATCTCGAGGAACATCCCTCCGAGGCGAGGGAGCTCGTTCTCCGCTGCATAACCGCACAGCGCGCGCGCGACGCGGCAAGGCTCGCCCGTGAAGAGACGCGCCGCAAGGGCGTGCTTGAAAGCACCAAGCTTCCCGGCAAACTTGCAGACTGCTCTGATAAGCGCCCTGAACTGTGCGAAATTTATATAGTCGAGGGCGACTCCGCGGGCGGCACGGCAAAGCAGGGGCGCGACAGGCGCTTTCAGGCAATACTTCCGCTGCGCGGCAAGATACTCAACGTAGAAAAGGTGCGCATAAACCGCGTGCTTGAAAACGAAGAGATAAAGGCTATGATAACGGCCTTCGGCTGCGGCATTCAGGAGAACTTTGACGAGAGCAAGCTCCGCTACGACCGAATAATAATAATGACCGATGCCGATGTCGACGGCAGCCACATACGAATACTTTTGCTCACATTCTTTTTCCGCTATATGCGTCCGCTGGTAGAAAACGGCCACGTCTACGCCGCTCAGCCGCCCCTCTACAAGGTTTCCGGCAAGGGTATAGAGGATACTTACCTCTACGACGACAAGGCTTTAGAGGACTTCAGAAACAGCTACAACGGCAAGTTCGAGCTTCAGCGCTATAAAGGTCTTGGAGAGATGAACAAGGAACAGCTGTGGGAGACGACGATGGACCCTGCAAGGCGCACGCTTGTGCGTATAAACGTCGAGGACGCGGTAGAGGCGGACAAGATGTTTGCGCTGCTTATGGGTGAACAGCCCGAACTCAGGCGCAAGTTTATAGAAGAAAACGCTAAGCTCGTAGAAGAGCTGGATGTATAAGGAGTTAGTTTATGGCTAAAAAAGAGACCAGCCCCGAGCTTACCGAAGAATTTAAAAAGACGCTCTCAATGACCAAGATGCTCGACGTAGAGGTGGACGAAGAATTAAAGCGTTCGTTCATAGCCTACGCCATGGCGGTAAACGTTTCGCGCGCCATTCCCGACGTGCGCGACGGCTTAAAGCCCGTTCACCGCAGAATACTTTATTCAATGCACGAGTTGGGGCTCTACAACGATAAGCCCTTCCGTAAGTGCGCGCGTATCGTCGGCGATTGCTTAGGTAAATATCACCCCCACGGCGACAGCTCCGTGTACGACGCGCTCGTAAGGCTTGCGCAGGACTTTTCTATCAACTTCCCGCTTATCGAAGGCCACGGAAACTTCGGTTCTGTGGACGGCGACCCCCCTGCGGCAATGAGGTATACCGAGGCAAGGCTTTCCAAGCTCGCCGCAGAGATGCTGCGCGACCTCGATAAAGAGACGGTTGATTTCTACCCGACGTTCGACGATACGGGCATGCAGCCTTCCGTCCTTCCCTCGCGCTTCCCCAACATGCTTGTAAACGGCTCTGACGGCATTGCCGTCGGCATGGCTACAAACATACCGCCCCACAACCTCGGCGAGGTAATAGACGGCGTTATCGCAATGATAGATAACCCTGATATAGACGTCGACGAGCTTATGCAGTACATTCCCTCGCCCGACTTCCCCACGGGCGCAATGATAATGGGTCGCAGCGGCATAAGAAAGGCCTACCGCACCGGCCGCGGCAACATAATAATCCGCTCCAAGTGCGAGATTGAAGATTACCAGAGCGGCAACCAGACGCGCACCCGCATAATCGTTACAGAAATTCCCTACCAGGTAAACAAGGCCAAGCTCATAGAGACGATAGCCGACCTCGTAAAGGATAAGCGCATAGAGGGCATCTCTGACATACGCGAAGAGAGCGACCGCGACGGTATGCGCATAGTTATAGAGATAAAGAAGGATGCCAACGCGCAGGTCGTTCTCAACCTGCTGTACAAGCACACCAACCTTCAGGTCTCCGACGGCATAATAATGCTTGCCCTCGTAGACGGCACGCCCAAGGTGCTCAACCTCAAGGAGTGCATCTATTACTACCTCGAGCACCAGAAGGACATAATCACCAGAAGAACCAAGTTTGACCTCGGCAAGACTGAGGAGAGGGCGCATATCCTGCGCGGCCTCGTAACGGCTCAGGCCAGCATAGACGAGGTGGTGGAGATATGCAAGACGGCCAAGGACAAGACGGACTGCGTCGAAAAACTCATGGCCAATTTCGTGCTCGACGACAGGCAGGCCAACGCCGTTGCCGAACTCAGACTGTACAGACTTTCCCACCTCGAGGTGGACAAGCTCACCGACGAACTTTCGCAGCTCGAGGCGCAGATAGCCGACTTCAAAGACATACTCGCCAACGAGAGCAGAGTGCTTGAAATTATAAGGGCGGACCTCCTCGACATAAAGAAGAGGTACCCTTCTGAGAGAAAGACGGAGATAGCCGTCGACTACGGAGAGATAGAGGACGCCGACCTCATACCAGTGGAAAATGTGGTCATATCGCTCACTCATTCGGGGTATGTAAAGCGCCTTCCCGTATCCGAATACAAGGCACAGCACCGCGGCGGAATGGGCGTTACGGCGCACAAACCCAAGGACGAAGACTTTGTGGAGCGTATGTTCATTTCCTCCACGCACGACGATATTCTGCTCTTCTCCAGCCTCGGCAAGGTGTACTCGATAAAGGGTTATACCATACCCGAAGCGGCGCGCACGGCGCGTGGCAGGGCTATTGTAAACCTTGTTCAGATATCCCAGGGCGAAAAGATAAGCGCCATGATACCCGTCAAAGAGGGGGCAGACGGCTACATTGTGTTTGCCACCAAGGGCGGCCTTATCAAAAAGACCAGGGTGGAGGAGTTTGCCCGCATAAACAAGAACGGCAAGATAGCCATAAAGCTTGCAGAGGGCGACGAGCTCATATCCGTTCAGTTCACGACCGGCAACAACGAACTTATGATAGCCTCCTCAGACGGCAAGTGTATACGCTTCAACGAAAGCGGCGTGCGCGCTATGGGGCGCGATACGGCAGGCGTCTGCGCAATGAAGCTCTCCGAGGGTGACAGACTTGTAGATATGCTCGTCGTCGACGAAAGTAAAGATATACTCACCGTAACGACAAACGGCTACGGTAAGCGCACCTCGGTAGAAGATTACAGACTTCAGGGCCGCGCAGGCAAGGGTATAAAGGCTGGCATATTCAACGAACAGACGGGCAAGCTCGTCAATATGAAGCAGGTCACAGAAGATGACGACGTTATGATAATTTCCGATGCGGGCGTAATAATAAGGATGCACTGCTCGGATATTTCCCGCATAGGCAGGGCAACGCGCGGCGTGCGCCTCATGAGGCTCAAAGAAGGCTCAGTTGCAACAATTGCCATAACCGAGCGCGACGACGATGCTGAGGCCGAAGCACCCGAAGAGACGGCCGCCGACCTCCCCGAAAGCGAGGTCGAAGGTGCTGAAGATACTATAGACGATGTAATCGACGACACCGAAGAAAAAGAGGACAAGGACGAGTAAAACACCCCGTACTATGCCCCAACTAACGCCTTTTCAGTGCTCAAAGAAGAGTACTTTCTGGCTGAAAAAGCCGTAATTTTTGCAGTTTAAAGCCTGCCGTTTTCGGCAGGCTTTATCAATTGCAGATTTTATATGCAAATTATAAAACAGCAGCGGCTTGCGGGAATTTCCCGCAAGCCGCTGCTGTTTATTCAAGCTGTCATTTTATAAAGTTTTAATGCAGTACTTATTTATCTGTCCTTTGCCTGCGGCGGTTTCTTTTTTACGTTGCCGGTAGAGGAGGGCATGATTATCTCCATAATCTTTATCAGCGCCGAAGAAAGCGGGAACGCCGCCTCGATTACAACGACTATGACGAGTATCCTGGCGTAGTCCCAGGTGAGCTGACCCCAGCCTATATACAAAAACTCCGCCAGCGGCTCAACGGCAAAGCATACCACGGCAATGGCAAACATAGATAGGAACAGCACAACACGGTAGGCATTGAACGGCTGGCAGACGCGGAACAGCATCACAAGACCGCTGAATGTAAGCGCTATCATAGCCATGGGTATATAGTAGTCGCCGAATTCCGCGCTGTTTGCCACGTTTGCTATATACATGGACATAACGCACAAAATCATCAGCACGCCTCCCGCGACCGCTCGGCTCATAACGTGCGTTATAAACTTTCCCTGTACGCGCGCATTGTTAGGTTGCAGCGAAAGGAAGAAGGAGGGCACGCCTATAACGCATACTTCCAGAAGCAGCATATTCGAAGGGAGGAAGGGGTAGTGCATATTGGGTATAATGAGCACCAGCGCGGCAAGAAGAGTGGTGAACAGCGTCTTCATAAGGTAGAGCGAGGACGAGTTCTTTATATTGTTTATAACGCGCCTGCCCTCTGCCACAATTCTCGGCATAGAGTTGAAGTTGTTGTCCATAAGCACAAGGTGGCTTACGTTTCTGGCCGCCTCGCTGCCCGACGCAACAGATATTGCGCAGTCTGCCTCTTTCAGGGCAAGTATATCGTTTACGCCGTCGCCCGTCATGGCAACGGTGTTGCCCTCGTGCTTTATCGCGCGCACCAGTATAGCCTTCTGTTCGGGCGTCACCCTGCCGAAAACGGTGTAGCTGTCGGCAACGTTTTCCACCTCGCTGTCGTTCAGCCCCTCAAGTGAAATAAACTTTTCTGCGCCGTCTATGCCTGCCCTGCGCGCCACTTCAGATACAGTAACGGGATTGTCGCCCGAAATAACTTTTACGGCCACATCGTTCTCTTTGAACCATTTTATGGTGGATATGGCGTCCTCGCGTATGTTGTCGGCAATGGAAATTATCGCCACGGGGCGCATTATGCTTGGCAGCTTATCGCCCGCTATCGCAGCGGTTGAATGGGCGAGTACAAGCACTCTCATGCCCATCTGCGCGTATTGCTTTATAATTCTCTCCACTTTTGCGGGCAGCGGTTTAAGCACAAACTCGGGTGCGCCGTAGGCAAATGTGCCAACCTCGTCAAAGGTCACGGCAGAGAGCTTTCTCTTTGAGGAGAAGGGTATTTTTGCAACGGGGCTCAACTTATCGCTGTGGCCGAAGTGGTTGTAAAGGGCAATGGAGGTCTGGTTGTTGTCCTCCAGAGCGGCCAGCATAGAGCCCATAATGTCATTAAGGGATAGCTCGCCCACGGTGTTCAGAATTATGCAGTCGTTTACCTTCATTCTGCCGTCGGTTATGGTGCCCGTCTTATCCAGGCACAGCACGTTTACGCGCGCCAGCATTTCTAGGGAATACAGGTCCTGCACAAGCGTATTGTGCTTTGCAAGCCTTATAACGCCCACCGCCAGCGCAACCGAAGTCAAAAGCAGCATGCCCGAAGGTATCATTCCTATTACAACCGTGCAGGTGCGCTGTATGGCGTAGTTGGCCTGCGCCGAAAAAATCCAGCCCTCAACATCTGCGCCGTCCGCAGGCGTGTAGTTCGCGTAGGTGCTGAAAAATATGCCTATCGCAACGGGAATTATCAGCACGCCGATAACCTTGATTATCCACTTCGTGCTGTTCATAAGCTCGGAGTTGGGGCGCTTATACTTCTTTGCCTTTGAAGTCAGCTTCTGCAGGTATGTCTCCTTGCCCACCTTTTCCACGCGGAACTTGCCGTTTCCGCTGGAGATAAAGCTGCCTGCAAACAGCACGTCGCCCACATTCTTTTTGACCGATACGCTTTCGCCCGTCAGAAGCGACTCATTTACCTCAACCGAGCCCTCGGCGAGTATACAGTCGGCGGGCACCTGATTGCCCGTCTCAAGCAGAATAACGTCGTCTAACACTATCTCTGATAGGGGTATATCCACGACCTCGCCGCCCCTCATTACCTTTGCCGTGTTGGCGGCCAGAATGGAAAGTCGGTCTATGGAGAGTTTGGAGCGTATCTCCTGTATGATGCCTATAACTATGTTGGCGGTAGTTATAAATATTACAAGGTAGTTGGAAATCTGCTTGGTGCCGGCAAGTATCAGCGCGATAAACGCCAGCAGGCACAGCAGGTTAAAAAATGTGCAGATATTGCCTATAAAAATGCTCGCGTAGGACTTGGAATATTTCTTGTTCGTATCGTTGAACAGAAACTGCGAAAATCTCGTCTGCACCTGCGCGGCGGTAAGTCCCTCGTTCAGGTCGGGAGTGTACCTCTCAACGCGTGTGTTTATCTTGTTTTTCGGGTGGCGGCGGAAGTACTTAACCAATCTGTCCTTGTCAAAGTCGTCGTCCTCGTCAAGGTAGCTCTCCTCGCCGGCTTTTCCGTCATTGCCGTTTTCAGCGCCGTCAGCTTTGCCGCTTTTTTCGCCGTCGGTACCGGTCTTGTCATTCGTAGCACCCTCTGAAAGACTATCCTTGCCGCCTGCGCCGCCCAGGTTGGCGTCCTTTGCGCTTGCGCCTTCGGAAAGGCCGTCTTTAACGCTTTGTGCGCCGTCCTTTGCGCTGGTGCCGCCCGTAAGGTCGTCTTTAACAATTTCAGTACCGTCTGTGGCGGCAATTTCCTCTGCGGCCTTTTCTGCGGCTTCGCGGTCGGTTTCCGTCCGCGCCGTTCCCTTTTTATAAAAAATTTTACTCATTTTGCTTCCTTAAGTCTTGTTTTGCCCTTAAGTATCTGCCCGAAAGTTTCTATCGGACAAAAAGCTATATTTAAATTATAGCACAGGGCGCAATTTTTTTCAACATAATAGCGCACGTTCGTCTATTTTAATTGCTTTTGCCTCTCTTTTGGTTTATAATTTTGTCGTACGAAAAAAATGTCAGCTTCAGGAGTATAGTTTTATGATAGACATTAACCTCATAAGGGAAAATCCCGACCTTGTAAGGGAAAACATCAAAAAGAAGTTTCAGGATAAAAAGCTTCCGCTCGTAGACGAGGTGCTTGCGCTCGATACAGAAAAGAGGGCGCTCCAGCGCGAAGGTGACGAGAGGAGGGCAAAGCGCAACACCCTTTCGAAGAGCATCGGCGCCCTTATGAAGGAAGGCAAGAAGAAAGAGGCCGAAAAGGTCAAGCAGGAGGTAAAGGAAAACAACGACCGCGTCGCCGCCATAGAGGCACGCCAGAGCGAGATAGAGGCACAACTCAAAAAGGATATGATGTCCATACCCAACATCATAGCCGACGACGTGCCCATCGGCAAGGACGACAGCCAGAACGTTCAGTGGAACACCTACCTCGAGGCAAAGGAAAAGCCCTTTGAAGTGCCCTATCACCTCGACATACTCGAGCGCCTCGGCGGCATAGATTTAGACAGCGCAAGACGTACCAGCGGCAACGGTTTTTACTATCTGTTGGGCGACGTTGCCCGTCTTCATTCGGCAGTACTCACCTACGCACGCGATTTTATGATAGATAAGGGCTTTACCTATGTAATCCCGCCCTTCATGATACGCAGCGACGTCGTTTCGGGCGTAATGAGCTTTGAAGAGATGGACGGAATGATGTATAAAATTGAGGGAGAAGACCTCTATCTTATCGGCACTTCCGAACACTCTATGATAGGCCGCTTTATGAATACCGTGCTCGACGAAAAGCAGCTTCCCATAACGCTCACGTCATATTCGCCCTGCTTCCGCAAGGAAAAGGGTGCGCACGGCATAGAGGAGCGCGGTATATACCGCATACACCAGTTTGAAAAGCAGGAGATGATAGTTGTCTGCAAACCTGAAGAGAGCGACGCCTGGTACGAAAAAATGTGGTCATACACGGTTGAGCTGTTCGTATCTATGGGCATACCCGTGCGCACGCTCGTGTGCTGCTCGGGCGACCTTGCCGACCTCAAGTACAGAAGTCTTGACGTAGAGGCGTGGAGCCCCCGTCAGAAAAAGTATTTCGAGGTAGGCAGCTGCTCCAACCTCACCGACGCTCAGGCGCGCAGGCTTGGCATCAAGTACAAGAGCAGTACAACGGGCAAAAACGAATACGCGCATACCCTCAACAACACCGTTGTTGCGCCTCCCAGAATGCTTATAGCATTTGTGGAAAACCATCTTCAGGCCGATGGCAGCGTATTCATTCCCGAAGTACTCCGCAAGTATATGGGCGGCAAGGACCGCATCGTGCCCGTAAAGTAATATAGCTGAAATATTGTTGTTTAATACTCATTTTATTGTATGCCGCGGCGCTTTGCGCCGCGGCATTCTGTATTTTTGCAGTATTTTTCGCCCTGCCCGCTTTTTTCGCGCGGCAAAATGCAATCAATTTATCGCCGCGTTATTATTGATATTTTTATATCAATGTGTTATAATCGAAATATATTTACGGCGGCAGAGATATATGAACCTTATTTTTTTTGACATCGAGTGTGCAAGCGTATATAAAACCACTGCCAAGAT
Source organism: Candidatus Coproplasma excrementigallinarum (assembly GCA_018714625.1). Taxonomy (GTDB): domain Bacteria; phylum Bacillota; class Clostridia; order Christensenellales; family Borkfalkiaceae; genus Coproplasma; species Coproplasma excrementigallinarum. Next base: position 11,556 of record DVNE01000011.1, on the reverse strand, counting down.
TTGCGCTTTCGGCTACGTTCTGTGCGACGAAAATTTTAATATCCTTAAAAAGGAAGATATTTTAATCAACCCCAAAGGCGCTTTTCACCTTACCGATTCCAAGGGCGAAAAGGGGTTGGTATTGCCATACAAGTACGGCGATTTTAAAAAGTACCCCGATTTCCGCACGGTCTACCCCAAAATCAGGGAGCTTTTAGAGGATAAAAACAACATAGTGGCGGGGCACGCCACCTATAACGACGTAAACTATCTCAATCTTGAAACGCGTCGTTTTTCGCTGCCCTCGTTTAACTTCAGTTTTTCCGATACACAGCTTATATATATGACGCTGACGGGTGGCTTTTCTCGCCAGTACGGACTGGAATATATAACCAAGGATCTCAATATAGAGTTCATTCCTCACCGCGCGGCGGACGATGCGTACGCCACAATGCGCGTGGCTGAGGCAATGTGCCGCTCTAAAAACTGCAACTTTGAAGAGCTTGAAAAGCTCCTTAAAATAACCCGCGGCAAGATAGAAAATTATTGCATGGTAAAGCCGCGCTCTATAGGTTACTCTGAATACGCCGCCATACGCCGCGCTGCCAAGGAAGAGCGCTCGCGCGCGCGCAGGGAATTTTACGTCACGCTCTCCCGCAAAAAGCGCCGCCCCGATGGCAGTCTCAAGGGCAATATATTCAACTTTGCGCGCTGTATAGAGGACGACCTGCCTCTTTCACTGCCGCTACTCGATAAAATATATGCCGCAGGCGGCGAGTACACGCAAAAGCTTGCAAACTGCAATATATATTGCGCCCCCGAAGGCGATGCGTCCACGCGCACGCGTGCCGCGCTTACAAGGGAAGGCCTTAAAATTATTTCGCTTGAAGAGCTTGAGGAGCTTTTGAAATGAGCGTAGATTACAATCTGCCAAATGATTTTGCAGACAGAATGCGTGCTGAGCTTAAAGAGGAGTACGCGGCGTTTGCCGCAAGCTACCAACGGCCGCCCGAGCGCGCTCTCAGAGTTAATACATTGAAATTGAGCGTTCAGCGCTTTAAAGAGATATGTCCCTTCCCGCTCGGCGAGCCTGTTCCCTGGTGTGCGGAAGGGTTTTATATTGACGAAGAAAAGCCCGGGCGGTATATCGAGCACGCCGCGGGGCTTTACTATGTTCAGGAGCCTTCGGCGATGTGCGCCGCGCCCCTTCTGGGTGATTTGCGCGGCAAAAACGTGCTTGATTTGTGCTCTGCGCCTGGCGGTAAGGGTACACAGCTTGCCTCTGCAATGCAAGGCGAGGGCATACTCTTTCTGAATGAAATCAACTTCTCGCGCGCAAAGATTTTGTCGCAGAATGTCGAGCGAATGGGCGTAAGAAATGCCATAGTTACCGTCTCCTCTCCCGCGGAGCTTGCCCAAAACTATCCCGCCTGCTTCGACGCCGTCCTTGTGGACGCGCCCTGCTCGGGCGAGGGTATGTTCAAAAAAGAGGAGGCGGCCATTTCAGAGTGGAGCGCGCAGAATGTAGATATGTGCGCCCGCAGGCAGTCGGAAATTCTTGAAAGTGCAGCAAAGCTTTTAAAAGCGGGCGGAAAACTCGTCTATTCCACCTGCACATTTGCGCGTGAAGAGGACGAGGGACAGATTGAGCATTTTATAGCTCTTCACCCCGAATTCAGACTGATAACCTGCCACAAGCTCTGGCCGCACAAAGTGCGCGGAGAGGGGCATTTTGCCGCCCTTCTTGAAAAGACGGAGGGCGAGGAGAGTGACTTTTTGGTGCGTACCCAAAAACCGCAGGCAAAGTTCAGGGAGCAGCAAAAACAGTTTTCTTCGTTTGCGCGCGATAATCTTGCTGTTGAGTTCGGAAATCTTTACGCCGTGGGTGAAACGCTGTATTCTCTGCCGTACGGTGCGCCCGTGCCGTCCGTTCAGACGCTGCGCGCAGGCGTGCGCCTGGGTGAGTTTGTCGGCGGCAGGTTCGTGCCCTCGCACTCGCTTGCAATGTGTTTAAGGCAGGGCGAGGCAGACTTTGCGGAAGTGACGGAGGAGGTCGCCGCGCAGTATTTGCGCGGGCTTACATTCCCCTGCGAGGGAAGCGGCTGGAAGGTGGTTTCCTATAGGGGCTTTCCGCTTGGCTGGTGCAAGGTGGGCGGAGGTACTGCAAAAAATCATTACCCCAAGGGACTGCGCACAGTTTAATTCAGTCTGAAAATAAGGCGCATAATTCAGTTTTGGTGCGGCTTGCGTGGCGCTCAATACTGCTTTATATAGGCCGATATTAAAAGATACGCATTATTGCGCGTCGGATTAAACAAAAATTATATACAGATTAGAATATATTATATGTTTACGGCGGTCGGAGATATTCGGCCGCCGTTTTTGTTGCCTGACTGTGCCTTCATTCTGTTGCGGCGAAAGTTGCGCGATTTAAAAAGTCCGCTTGTTCATCCGCTATTCACCCGCGGCAGCGCGCTGTGCGGCGGCTGCCACACGGCGACCACCATACGACAGATATTACACGGTTTTTATCACACGACGGCTATTTGCACGGTGTTTATCACGCAGTGCTTATCACGCGACTTTTATCTGTGAGGCAGCTGTCAGTGCGGCGACCACCACAACGGCGGCTGTTCGTGCGGTGGTTGTCTGTGCAGCGGCTTTCTGTACGACTGTCCGTAATTTATTTACGTTAAAAGACCATATAAAAAATTAATGCGCCCGCGCAATTTGCGCGGGCGCATTATCTTAACCTTTAAAGGTCATTATTTGTTTTCTTCGGGCTTGTCGCCTTCAGTCGTTTCGCCTTCCGCAGGAGCCTGAGTGGCATCTTCAGTGGCAGGTTCGCTCACTTCCTCGGCGGGAACCGACGTTTCCTCAGTTGCAGGAGCTTCAGCCTCTGTCTCTTCAGGAGTTGCCTCGCTCTCCTCTGCAGGAGTTTCGGCCTTATCCGCATCGGCGCTGTCGGAAGTTTCACCCTCGCCCTCAACAGCGGTGGTCTCGGTCAGGCCGAGCTTCCTTATATAGTGCTTACGCTTGCCTGAGTAAACATTGCGTTCGGTGTGCTTTCTCGTCGTGCGGCGGTGCTTCTTTATGAGATCTCTTACAAGTATAGAGATAAGCGTGAAGATAAGCACAATCGCAAGTATTATCGACGCTGCAAGCAGCCATACATTGGTATCAGCCTCGGTAGGCTCTTCCTCGTCTGTATCTCCTTCCTCGCCCTCGCCAAGCGTTACGCTTACGTCGGTGGAGGAGTAGTCAACGAATATATCGATTACGCCGTTCTTGTCGTCGTCATAGCGGAGGAAGGAAAGAGTTTCGCTGTAATCTTCAGCGTTGTACTCATATCCTGTTGCGCCCTCGGCTGCCGTATCGGCATTGAAGGGAACATATCCTTCGTCGTCATAGAGCGAGTAGGTGTAGTAAACTGCGTCGTAGTTGTTTATAGTCCTCAGGCTGTTTACAATCGAAGCATCTGTAACTGCGCTGAGTGCCTCAAGGTCTATGCTGCCGTCTGCTACAAAACCATCATAGAGGGACTTGTAGTAAGTGAGGTTTCTGTCGACCTTGTCTATCGTGCCTTCCTCAAGTACGCCGCAATAGTTGAATATCGTGTTGTAGCTGTTGATTATCTGAGAGGTGTAGGCGGAGATAAGGCTTGAATAACCGCTTTCATTTGCCGTGGTGCTGCTGTAATCGAACATTACATAGCTGCCGGGCACGCTGCCATCTTCGTTAATCTTTACGCTGTCGCCGTCTACCGTCACGCCGGAAGTATCCCTTGCGCCGCTCCAGAGCTCAAGCGTGTAGGAAGCGCTCTCGTCGCCGGTGTGAATGTAGTAGGTTACGGTTATCCAGTCGTCGCCGGCGTCGTAGCCGTCTGCATTGTAGCCAAGGTTTTCAGCGCTGAACGCATCGTCAAGCACTGCGCTGTAATCGCCGTTTGCCTCAGATGCAGGGATGCCGAACAGATTTCCGTCTGCATCGTACCTTCTGTCTATCACTGCAACAAGCTGTCTGTCTGTATCGGTGTTGTCGTAGCGCACTTCAACGCCGCCCTCGCCGATAACAAAGTTGGATACGGGGCCTGCAAGGCTCTGCGTGCTGTTGCCGTCTGCGTCCGTCTCGGTTACGATGTAGTAGTAAGCGCCCTCGTCGCTGTTGTATTCGAATACCCTTGTCGAGCTGCCGTCAGAGTTGGTTGCCACAAGGTAGTGGGGTGCAAGCTTGCCTTCGTCGCCCTTTGCAGCCTCTTCGGCAGAGATATAGTAATCTTTATCGTTATCTATATCCTCGGGTATTACGGCGTTGCCGTCTGCATCGTAGTAGTTGTTGGTGTCGCCCTCGAAGAAGTACTCCCTGCCGTAGTTGTACAGGTTAGCAAACAGCTTGCCGTCTGCGTCTTCATAGAGGCCGTCGTTATCACGGTAGTAGTAAACGATGTGGTCGTCTACATTGTAAGAGGTGTCGTCATAGTCAGGTTCGCCGTCGAGTACGTTGCCGTCTTCGTCATACCAGAAGCTGTACTTGGGAAGACTGAATACAGAAACGTCCGTGCGGTTGTCGGGGTCGGTGAGGTAGATATAGGCAACTGCGCCCTTGCTTACCTTAACTTTTACCGAAACAGCCTGATAGCTTGAAGCTGCAACCGAGGTCGAGCTGTTTGCTATAAAGCCGTAGTTGTAGTTTACAGATACGTTCTCGCTGAACAGCCTAATGCTGTTTACAATGAGCAGGGGCTGAACGGTGGTGGAGCCGAAAATCTCGTTCCAGGCCGCCGAAAGGGCTTCGTCTGCGGCAACTTCGCCGAGAACTATGTCTGCGCCGGTGGTGTTAATGAGGTCCTGAAGCCATACAAACGAAGGATTATCCGCCGTTGCGCTTTCTACATAGTTGCCGAAGTTATCTACATTTATAAGTCCCGCATTGGGATTTGCGTTCCTGCGGTCGTAACCGTCGGGGTCGAATGCATCTGCGTCTTTATATACCACCGAGGCGCTCGCGCCGTTCACGCCGTTGTAGGAGGAAGGACGGGAGATGTTTTCGGTGATGTTGTTGCTGAGGGCGCCGTAAACGTCGTCCATATAGTTGTTTTCGCGGTTGTCCGTCTTGCTGAAGGAGAAGCTCGTCGCATAGGTGCCGGTTGCGGCAAGGTCGAACACGTCCTCGTCAACGGGGAAGGTCTGGAGGTTGGTTATGGCCGCCCAGCCTGCCTTGTACTGCGAATAGGCGGTGCCGTTTATTGTGGAGTTGCCGAAACTGAAGTCTATGCCGAAGGTCTTTGCCTCGTCGAGAGGATTTTCAACGAAGAAGAAGCACTGAACCCAGCCTTCGTAGATATCCTGGTTTTCTTCCTCGTCGCCCACGCTGAACTCAACGCCCGTCGTGTCTACGGTGAGCGATGCGGCTATGTCGCTGTCGGCCTTGTCGTATATCCTGATGGTGGAGGCGGTGAAGCCGTCCATATCCGAAGTCTTTACCCAGAAGGATACGATAACGTACTGCTCGCTGCCTACGGTGAACTCCTGGTCGTTGGTGATGTTGGCCGTGTATGCCGCGCCCTGCGCTGAAAGAAGGAGGAGCGCCGCGTCGTTATTTTCACCGCCGGGCAGGCCTGCCGCGCCGTTGAGAATGTTCTTCTCTATTACGGTGGAGTAATAGCTTACGCCGCCCTTGGAGGCGTTGGCTGAAAGATCGCTTGCAAGATTGCTCAGGCTGAATACGCCTACAACGTCTTTGGCGGTGGGTATTCTGAGCGAAGAGGTGTTATAGTGTGTGCCGAGGTCGGCCGTGCCTACGTTGACAAACTCGGGAAGAGAATTTGCATCGGAAGTGATGTAGTTTTCGGCGTCCTTGGTAAGTCCTGCCTCAACGGTGGAGGAGCTGAGCGCGGTATCAACTCTTTCGCCCCTCGAGGAGAGGTCTATATAGAAATATGTGCCGTACTCGCCGACCTTGCCCTCGTCGTCCTTGAACGTGTCGTAGCTGAACACCTTGAAGTCGTCGGTGTCGGTAAGGGTGCAGGAGGTATCTTCAGTGATGTACTGCTCAGCGTCTGTAAAGCCGCAGTCCTCGTCGTTTATCGAGGGATAAACGGTGCACTGCAAGTCGTCGAAGAAGACATAACCTTCAAGCGTGTTTGCAAAGTCGCCGCTGTCGTCCGCTCTGCCGAGGCCGAGCTTTACGGTTATGGTGCTGGAGGCAAAGTCGCAGCCCTGAACGAATATGGTATATTTTACCCATCCGTTGTTAGCGCCGTCCGCCATTGCAGCAGTGTTGATGGATTCTATAACGAAGTCGTCAACAGAATTGCCGCCGACCGTCTGCGAAACGGAGATGTATGCGCCGTGCTCTTCAGTGGGTGTATCGCCTTCCCTGTTGTACATAAGGTCGGAGGTCTTCACCCATACCGAAAGCTCTGCGGCAGTGTTGGGTTCGAGCGTTACGGTAGAAGAGGAGGTGTATGTCTGCGCCGTGCCGTAGCGGTAGTCGCTGTTGACATAGTTGTGGAGCATAAGGACGTGGCTCTCGTAAAGCTCTTTGCATTCCGCGTCGAGGTAGAGCATTCCGTCCTCGCCCTTGGTAAGGGTATGCGACTGACCCTGCTCGTCCGTGTAGGAGTAGGTTGCGCTGTCGCCCTCGCCCGTAACCGTTATGTCGTGCGTGAGGGGGTTATCTATAAGCTCCCTCTCGGCAACGTTGTCGTTTTCAAGCGCCTCATACGGGCTCTTGTAGGGAATGTCGCGTTCGCGCATGCCGTTGTAGTCTTTGTGCAGCTCGTCGTAGTCGGGGTCGTCCTTGTCGAGGTCGTAGTTGTCCTCCAGCCTCGTAGCGAGGTCGTCTGCGGAGATTGCGTTCCATCCGCGGGGGCTGGTATCGATGATGCCGTTCATCGAGTAGTTAGACTTACCCGATGCCGAATCCGTCCAGCTGTCCGGCGTGTAGATGATGTGCGTCTTTTCGTCGCTGTCGTCAAAGAACTCGAAGTTGCCGTTGAGTATCGTCTGAGTGTCTGTGGTGGAAGAAGTGCTGCCGCCGTTGGTTTCGTCTTCGTCGTCTGTGTTGCACGCTGCGGCAAGGCCGAGCGATACAACCATCACTCCCGATAAGAGCGCAACGGAAAGCTTCCTTATTCCTGATGTGTAGTGATATTTTTTCTTGACCATATAACACCTGTAAATATTTGTAGTAAAGCTGAAAACTTTAAAACCGTACTATGATATTTTAATATAAAAGGTGATTATAAGCAAGCATTTTTCAAAGCGTTTGAATGAAAAAACGGTTAAATTTATTTAAAATGTGCAAACTTTTTTCAAGGAGCGCCCAAACCGGGGCGAAAGACAGGTATGCAGGCATTAAAAAAGGTAGCGCGCGGCGCGCTCACGGGCGCGTGCGTAGGCGCGGCAAATGGACTTTTCGGCGGCGGAGGCGGCATGATAGCCGTGCCGCTTCTTTCGGGAGCAATGAATTTTGAAGAGAAGGTCGCCCACGCGACGGCCATACTCATAATAGCGCCCATATGCCTTGCAAGCGCGGCGACTTACGCGATTGCAGGCTATTTCAGCGCGCAGGTGGTCATACCTGCGGCAATAGGCATGTCCGCGGGCGGGGCGGCGGGAGCAGTGCTTTTAAAAAGTCTGCCGCTGTTGGCGGTAAAAATAATATTTGTGGCGGCAATGCTCGCCGCAGGCATAAGGATGGTGTTGCCGTGAGCTTTATATACATCGTTCTTCTGTCCTTTGCGGCCGGACTGCTCGGCGGCATGGGCATGGGCGGAGGCACTATACTCATTCCCGCGCTCACAATTTTTTTGGGAGTGGAGCAGCACGTCGCTCAGGCGGCTAACCTGGCCGCATTCATTCCTATGGCGGTGATAAGCTTAAAAATACACTCCTCCAACGGGCTTGTGCGCACGGGAGGAGTGCTTGCTGCAATATTGCCCGCCGTGGCGGTGTCTGTGCTTGGCGCGCTCTTTGCCGCCTGGCTGCCCTCGGAGGTGCTGCGCAGACTGTTCGGCGCATTCCTGCTCTCCCTCGCCGCAAATCAGGCTTTTGCCATCTTCCGCGGTGCAAAAAACAAAAAATCTGACTGAGCGGAAAACGGCAAGGTATGGGCTTTAAATGGTTTAATCGGGCGCAATTAAAGCTTACAACAAGGCGTAAATTTAATAGGCGCAAACAGCTCAGCGGCGCAGGCGGCTCGTTGCAGTTTAGGATATCAAGTAGCTTTTTAACGGCTTAAGGTGTACTGGGGCTTAAAGGGCGCTGTTTTTTGCCTTTTTGCCTGCGGCTCTCTTTTTTCTTCCGGCTTTTCCGAGGCGCGCCTTCAGCGCGCCGAGTGCGGGGGCAAAGGTGTACATATCAGCCAGTCTGAACGCCATGGCGGTGAACGCGGCAAGTATAATTCCGCACACAACAATCTGCCATATGAGCGGCATATAGTTATCGAGTATGCCCATCAGCAGCCTGCCGAACAGACAGCACAGCGCGCAGGCGAAAATACCCTTTAAGGCATAGGCGCGGTATTTTATGCCCTTGCACAGCTTTTTTAACAGCCGCAGGTTGAGCGCGGCCGATATAACAAAGCTTGCGCCCAGTCCTATTATAAAGGAATATACTCCGCACACGGGCGTAAGCGCCGCTATGCACGCCAGCATTGCCGCCGCTCCGAAGAAGTAATAAATTAGGGTGGCGCGCTCTCTGTTCATGGAGTTGAGTACGGTGTTGGTTATCATGGAAAGGCACATAGGCAGCAGAATGAAGCAGCAGTTCTGTACAATTTCGCCGCTCAGCTCTTCAGAGAAGAGCACCTCGCCCACGGCTCCGCCCATGGCAAAGAGAAGCGGTATCAGCATAAGCGCTATAAGCGAGGCCGCCCGCAACGATTTTTCTATGTCGTCCTTCAGGCGTTCGGTCTTGTTTTTGTAAAAGTTTTCCGAAAGTTCGGGCGCCAGCACCACGGCTATGCTGCCTATCAGCGAGGAGGGTATGAAGAGTATGGGTACGGCCATGCCCGCCGTCACGCCGTAAAGACTGACCGCCTCGCCGTCGGAAAGATTGCACATCTTTACCAGCAGGAAGGGCATCATGACCGCCACGAGCGAGTTTATAAGCGAGGTGGAGGTTCTCATTGCCGTTATGGGTAGGGAGGAGGCAATGAGCGGTTTTAGCTGCTTTGCAGGGCTGACTATTCTTCCGCCCTTTCTGAAGTACCAGATAAGCGATACTGCAAACGAGAACACATAGGATACGAATACGGCTATTGCCGCCCTGCGCGCCCCGTCCGCCGCGCCTGAAGCGCTTATCACCAGCGTGCTGCCAAGCGCCACCATAAGCGCGTCCTCGGCAAGTTCTATCAGCGAATAGGGCATAAACTGCCTGTCGCCCCAGAACGCTCCGCGCATTACGGAGTAGACCGAGGTTATTATAAGTCCTGGAAGGATAATAAGAAATACGTCCAGGCATCTCCCGTCAGAAAACATAAGCCCGAAAATGCGCTGCCCCGCAAAAATTATTGCGCACACGGGCACGGTGAACATCAGCGTGCTCACAATTCCCGCCGTAACAACGGCGCTCTTGCCCGCCGTGTTGCCCAGCGCGTTCTGTTTTGTTATCAGCCTGGAAACGGTTATGGGCACTCCGCTGGAAGCCGCCGTCAGCAGCACGGCAAATACAGAAAGCGCTATCTGGTAAATGCCCATGCCCTCGGCGCCTATCGCGCGCGAAAGTATAATGCGGTATATAAAACTCAGTCCTTTTTCCACCGTGGTAAAAAACGTCACCTGCGCGGTGGTCTTGTATAAACTTGTACTCATCACCATTATTCTACAATTTCCGACCGCCAAATATGATTGTACTCAGCTTTATCGGCTCAACTTTTGGGCTTATGTGCTGCAGTTAAAAATAATTAAAAATAAAATTTTTTTTAAAAGCACTTTTGCGGCGCGCGGCGCATATTATATACAAAATTGTTGCGGCGGCTTAAGATGTACGAACTTAAAATTTCCAAAGGTCTGTTTTACAGAGTAAAAAAAGGGCAGAGCGTCGCGGATATCTCGCGCGGGCTCGGTATTCCGATATCGGAGGATGTGCGCGAAGGTCAGATTATAGCTGTACCTGCGGGCAGATTTAAAATATATTCGGCAAAACCGGGCGATAGTTTTGCGTCCGTTGCGGCCGCATTCGGTGCGGAGGCGGAGGAGCTTGAAAAGCTCAACGGCGGCGCGGTGTATCCTACGCGCAGGCTGTTTGTGCCGATAAGTGCATCTTCAGATGAAAACCAAAATCAGCCGCCCTTCATATAATAAAGTAGAATACCATACCGTGCCGGCAAAAATGCGCCGAAAAAGGCGCTGATTTATATGGTTTGCCGCCTTTCAGCGCAATGTCAGCTGCATAGCGGCAAATGTACAGCGCGCTGTATGCGGATTTTCTTATTCGGCAGGTATGCGGCGGCAATAAAAAGCCGTCTGTTTTCTCCGCGGGCGCAGAGTAAAAATTGTGCGCGGCGCGGCATAATAAAACGGAGGTCAAAATGTCATTTTTTTCAAATTTCCAGTCGGATAAATGTCCGGGGCCTATAAGCGGCAACCCGCTCAACGGTCTGTGTGAAAAGGTGTGCATTCAGGCGCAAAAGATATTCGATGCCTGCATAAAGCAGATACAGCTCGAAAATTACACGCTCACCCTCACCGACTTCACGCCGGAAAATCCTACATACCCCCTCACATTCATAAGCGCAAGGTCGACGACATCGGCGGAGACTATAACCGCGCTCAGCGTCGACAGGCTTACCGATAAGCCCGGCTGCGCAAGGGTGCAGGCTACGGTAAATATCCCCGTGGAGGTACTCTATACCGACGCGAACGGAACGGAGGGCAGCGCACAGGCCACTATAAGCGTAAAGCAGGATGTGCTTTTGTTTGTGCCTGCACCCTCTATAATGCCCTATAAAATCACCGCAGAGGCAAGCGCAGTGTGCGCGGAGGGTACTTTCAATGCGGATAGCGGCACTTTTACGGTAAACGCATGCGTTACCATAATTTTAAAGGTGTCTATAGATGTCCAGCTCCTCGTGCCCTGCTACGGCTACTGCGCAATTCCGCCCGCCCAGGACTATTCGAGGGAGGTATGCGCCGATTTCTTCGAGCTTCCGCTCTATCCTTCAGGCAATAAAGGTGCGGCAAGGTAACAGCGGGTTAAGCATTTATAGGCTTTGTGCAGCGTAAACTCTTGCGGGTTGCGCGTGATTTTGGACTATGGTTTTTACATAGGGTTAAATCTTGCGTATTTGCGCGGAGTTAATGTAAAGTTGCGCCGTCTTTTGTGGCGTGCAGAGCGCGGACTATAAATCCGTATAGCGCCTAATCAGCAGGCGGCAAAAATTTTGCAGGTTAAAGGTGTAAAGCGTGCGCCTAGGGCGCTGTAAGTTGCCCGTGGTAAGGGGCGTAAATTGCGCTGAAATATTCTGTTCATACAAATCGTACGGGGTGGGCGGCAGAGCCGTCTTCCCGCAGGAAAGGTTTGCCATAATAAATTCTCCTTAAAGAGCGGGGCGCGCCATCTGGCGCGCCCC
>DVNE01000010.1 GCA_018714625.1 Candidatus Coproplasma excrementigallinarum | reverse complement strand
CCGCCCCTACGGCTACGCCATATGGGAGAACATACAAAAGGAGCTCGACAAAAGGTTCCGCGCAACGGGGCACGAAAACGCCTACTTCCCGTTGCTCATTCCCATGAGCTTTTTGTCCAAGGAGAAGGAACACGTGGAGGGCTTCGCACCTGAGGTTGCGGTCGTCACTCACGCAGGCGGCGAAGAACTTGCAGAACCGCTCGTAATCCGTCCCACTTCAGAGACGATAATCGGCAATATGTATTCAAAGTGGCTGCAGTCCTACCGCGATTTGCCCATACTTATCAACCAATGGGCAAACGTAATGCGCTGGGAAAAGACTACTCGTCCCTTCCTGCGCACCTCTGAATTCCTCTGGCAGGAGGGTCACACCGTCCACGCCACCGAGGAGGAGGCCGAAGAGGAGACGAAAAAAATGCTCGGCGTATACAAGGAGTTTGCCGAAAACTGCCTTGCAATACCCGTCATAACGGGCAAAAAGACGGAAAAAGAAAAGTTTGCCGGCGCCGTTGCCACCTACGGAATGGAGGCTATGATGCACGACGGCAAGAGCCTTCAGGCAGGCACTTCGCACTATCTCGGCCAGAACTTTTCAAAGGCTTTCGATATAAAATTCCTCGATAAGGACGGAACGCTTAAGTACGGCTACACCACAAGCTGGGGCGTATCCACCCGTCTTATCGGCGCAATAATAATGGCTCACGGTGACCAGCGCGGCCTTTCGCTGCCGCCCGTAGTCGCACCCATCCAGGCTGTGATAGTTCCCATCGCCGCAAAAAAGGCGGGCGTTACAGAGAAGTGCACCGAAGTGAAGAATATGCTCGAGGCGGCAGGAATAAGGGTAAAACTCGACGATTCCGATAATTCCCCCGGCTGGAAGTTCAACGAATGGGAGATGAAGGGCGTTCCCCTCAGAATAGAGCTCGGCCCGCGCGATATAGAGGCAGGCAAGGCACTCGTATTCCGTCGCGACAAGCTTGAAAAGTGCGAGCTCTCTCTTGAAAATATTGCCGAGGGCGTTAAGTCGCTGCTTGAAACGGTACAGAGCGATATGCTCGAGGCCGCGCGCGAAAGGCGCGATAAGCGCATAGTGTACGCCAATGACCTTTCAGGCATACTTGCAGGCGTCGAAGGCGGAAACTTTGTAAAGGCAGGCTGGTGCGGCTGTCGCGAGTGCGAGTACAAGATAAAGGCCGAGACGGCCGCCACCGCGCGCGTATATGCCGAGGGTGAAACTGCCGAAAAGTGCGCCGTATGCGGCAAGCCTGCAAAGCACATGATAATCTTTGCAAGGGCATACTGATTGAGGCTTTAAAATTTCTGGCGGCGTTTTGCCAGCTGTGACTTTTATGCTTTATTCTGCGGCGTGCGGCTTGTGCCGGGCTGTCCGCAGTTATACAATTTTTGCAGCTTTTCTCTGCGGCAGGCGCTGTGCGTCTGTGACAATACTGTTCTGTAATTCTGGGGTGAAAATATGGCTGAAAAAAAGACTATCGCGCTTATTGCGCACGACAATAAAAAAGATGAGATGGTGGAGTGGGCATTCTCCCGCAAGGATATTTTACAGAACTACAATCTCTGCGGCACCGGCACTACTTCGCATAGGGTGGAGGCGGCCACGGGGCTTAAGGTTCGCGGCTTTCTTTCCGGCCCGCTCGGCGGCGACCAGCAGATAGGCGCACACCTTGCCGAGGGCAAGATAGATGCCGTAATGTTCTTCTGCGACCCTCTCACCGCACTTCCGCACGACCCCGATGTAAGGGCGCTTCTGCGCATTGCGGTTGTTTACGATGTACCCATCGCAACAAACAAGTCCACGGCGGACTGCATACTGGCCGGCATAGAAAAGGGCGTATTTTAAGCTTGTTTAAGTTTTTGCGCGGCGTGCCTTAAAAAGGCGCGCTGTTCGAAATGCGATTTATTTAATTGAATTGTCAACTTTATTCCTGTTTAATTTTTTTTGGCAGGGTTATTATATATGTTGTAAAAATATGCTGTTAAAACGCGGCTGACTTCAGCTGCGTTGCGGTATTTTCTGATTAAATATCTCAAATCACGGCAGCTTGAAGAGGTGCTTTTAAATGCAGAACAGGTTTGAAAATTTTACTATCGGCGTCTTGAAACTCAATAAACTCGTTCAGCGTATAAAGCTGTTGGAGATGGACGACTACGGTCTTAAGGCCATCCATGTCATGTGCATATACTATGCGGCAGGCAGACCGGTCACGGCGGGCGAGCTGGCAAGGCTCACACTGGAAGATAAAGCCGCAATATCGCGTGCTCTTTCGCTTTTAAAGCAGAACGGATACATCAACTACAACACCGGCAAGTACAATGCTGAAGTCACCCTCACGGAGGAAGGCAAAAAGCTCTCTGAATACATAGAAGAGCGTGCCTCGCACGCGGTTGAGGCTGCGGGCAAGGACCTCACCGAAGAGGAGCGCGAAGTTCTGTATAAGGCGCTTGCCTCTGTTTCGCACAATCTCGAGGAGTATTACAACAGTCTCCAGAAGGATAAAAAACAGTAATAAACTTACCCCAAATACAGTAAACTTAAATTTTTCGGCGCGCCGTAACGGCGCGCCTTTTTTTTGCCGAAATTTATAATGGGTGAGCTCATGTTGTCCGTTGACTGCTTATACCCTGGCTTTAATACGCCGCCCTGCCCGCGTTTGCGGGCAGGGCGGCGTATTAAATTATTTGCACTGACAAATAATATATATGCACCCACATACAGCGCGGCGTTTATGCAATCCGCCGTTTGCGTATCGTGATATGTACATATGTGCACAGCAATTACATTGAATACAAACAATTTCTATTTTGGTCGCACGCTGGATAACGACCGCTCTTACGGCGAGCAGGTTGTGGTAACGCCGCGTGCTTACCCGTTCTTTTTCCGCTCTGCGGGTACGCTCAAAAGGCATCTGGCCTTTATAGGAACGGCCCACATCAGCGGCGGATATCCGCTCTATTACGATGCAGTCAACGAAGAGGGGCTGTGTATGGCAGGCCTCAATTTCCCGTCCAGCGCGGTATACAATCCGCGCGTGGCAGGCAGTACAAATCTTGCCCAGTTCGAGCTCATCCCCTACATTCTCGGCAGGTGCAAAAGCGTAAAACAGGCGGAGGGGGAGCTTGAAAATATTAACATCACGCATGAGCAGTTCTCGCCCGCAATGCCGCCTGCAAGTCTGCACTGGATTTTAGCAGATAAGGGCAGGTGCATTGTGGTTGAAAGTACCCGCCACGGGCTGGAGATACACGAAAACGCTGTTGGCGTGCTCACCAACGAGCCGCCCTTTGCCAGCCAGCTTGCAAATCTTTCGCACTATATGGCGCTCTCGCCTGAAGAGCCTGAAAATACCTTCTATCCACGCCTCAATCTTGCCGCTTTAGGCAGGGGGTTCGGCGCATACGGTCTGCCCGGCGACCTTACTTCGCCCTCCCGATTTGTGCGCGCAGCGTTTGCACGCGGCAACAGTGTATGTGGCGACGGAGAGGAGGATAGCGTTTCGCAGTTCTTTCATATCCTCGACTTTGTCGGCCAGCCGCGCGGGGCGTGTGCCGTCGGCAGCGGTTACGAAAGCACTATCTATTCCTCCTGCTGTAATGCAACGCGCGGCATTTACTACTTTACAACATATGGTTGCAGGTGCATTTCGGCAGTAAATATGTACGCCGAAGAGTTGGAAAGCGCCCGCCTTTCGGCATACAATATGCAACAGCCAGAACGCATAAACAAAATAAATTACTGAATTAAGGCGCATTACCGCGCTTTGTAATTTCGTTTATATGAGCCTTGATTTTTGCTTTATAAAGTGTGGGGTTTTGATTGATAGTTGCGGCATATATGCCGTTCTTTTATAAAAGAGGGCGCGTATTTCAACACAATAATGGTTAAAATTTCCCTCAGCTTTTTTCCCTTGAATAATTTTGTTAAATGGAAAAATATGGCATTGTATTTTTCTTTGACAATTTACTGTGCAAATGGTATCATATAAACAAACAAATGTTTGTAAAATATCTGTGCGGCAAGGCGCAGTGGAAAATCGGTGAGAACCAGAGCGTAGTCTGACACGGCAAAAAATAATGCTTAAAGCACCTGCGGCAGAACGGCGGCTAAGTCGGCACAAAGACCGTGCACGGCGGCAGCTAATTTGGCAAAAACAGCCGCAGAAAACGGCCGTAAAGCACTACGGAATATTATTGCGGGAGAGGCAGGCTTTTATATGGAAAAGAACAGAATTTACATGTGCATAGATATGAAGTCGTTTTTCGCGTCGGTGGAGTGTGCCGAGCGCGGCCTCAATCCGTTCACTACAAATCTGGTCGTTGCCGATGAAAGCAGGGGCAGCGGCACGATATGCCTTGCCATTACTCCCAGAATGAAGGCTTCGGGCGTAAAAAACCGCTGTCGCGTATTTGAAATTCCCAAGAGCATAAAATATATAACGGCAAAACCGCGTATGCGCAAGTATATAGACTACGCCGCCGAAATTTACGGGCTGTATCTTGACTATATGGATAAGAGCGATATATATGTCTACTCGATAGACGAATCGTTCATAGACGCAACCGACTACTTAAAGATATACGGCAAAACCCCGCGCGAATACGCAAAGTTTCTTATAGGTGAAATAGCGCGCAGGGTGGGCATACCCGCAACGGCGGGCGTGGGGACTAATCTGTACCTTGCAAAGGTTGCGCTCGACCTCACGGCCAAGCACTCAAAGGACGGGGTGGGTTACCTCGACGAGCAGATATTCAAAGATACACTGTGGGACCACCGCCCGCTTAGCGATTTCTGGGGCATAGCAAACGGTATATCTGCACGGCTGGCGCGCAAGGGCATATACACCATGCGCGGGATAGCCAATTGCCCTGAAGAAATTTTATATAAGGAGTTCGGCATCAATGCCGAGCTTATCATAGACCACGCGTTCGGCCGCGAAAGCTGTACAATGCCGGATATAAAAAAGTACCGTGCAAGGACGCGTTCGCTCTCCAACTCGCAGGTGCTGTTCTCCGATTACGAGTACAAAAAGGCTCGCCTCGTCATGGAGGAGATGGCGCGTTCATCCTGCCTGGAACTTATGCGTCGCAAAAGCGTGACCAACAGAGTGGGGGTATATGTGGGCTATTCCAAGGGCGCGCACGCCTCCACGGGCGGCAGCTCTTCGCTGAAAATAACCACCAACCTTTCACGGTACATCATACCCGCCGTAATGGCGCTGTTCGACAGAACAACCGTAAAAAATGTGCCAATCCGCAGGCTGGGCTTGACCTTCGACAATCTGTGCGACGAGGGCTGCGAGGGGTATGACCTGTTTACCGATATGGCCGAAGTGGAGAGGGAGAGGAATATTTCGCGCGCGGTGCTGGAAATACAGAACAAGTTTGGTAAAAATGCCATTGTAATGGCCGCCGACCTGGAGGATGGCGCAACGCTGATAGAGCGCAACAAGCTCATAGGCGGGCACAATGCAGGCTTCTGATATTTTTAACAGGTTTAAAGAGGTGTAAAGTGGACAATAAAGACAGAGCAAAGCAGTTTGCGCCATTCGACGCATTGCGCGGCCTGCGCGAGGCGCTCAGACAAAAGGAAATCGAGCACGAGCGCAAGCCCAGGCGCGAGCTTTCAGAGGAGCAGGCCGATGAACTGAACGCCGCACTCGGCGCACTCTCTCGCGGGGACAGGGCAGAGGCGGTGTTTTTCAAGGACGGATTTTATATCAGCGTTACGGGCGAGGTGCAGGGCATAGACGCCGTTCGCCGCGTGCTTTTCATAGAAGGCGGTAAAATCCCCTTTTCAGATCTGTATTCCATTAAAATCAGCTGAGGCAATGTGCAAAGGATATTAAAACTTTTTGTAACTACTGCGCTTAAAAATCTGTCTGAGAGGCGCAATTTAACTGTATGCATACCAAGCTACATAAACCAATAAGGAGGATAAAATTATGCGTGAAAATAAGGGCAGCGGCGGAATTGCATTGCTTTTTTGCTTTATAGCCCTCGGCGTATCGGCGGCGATAGCCTTTATAACCTATCTTCTGCCGCTTGTAAGCGACAGAATAGTTATCGGCGGCGAGGTGATGAACATTCTTGAAATAATTTTAAAGGTGTCTTCGCTCGTCGGCCTCAGCTTCGGCGCATTTGCATTTGCTGCAAGGCGGGGCGCAATAGTCAAGCTGCTCACGGCAATTTTTGTTATGGTGTTCATAGTTGCAATAGTGCTGGGCATAATGGGCATAATATAAGGCTTTTTGTTGTAAGACGCGGCGGGCAAAGGCATAAGCTTACAAAGCCCCGCGGCTTTATAAATATTCCCTACGGACAAATCAGAAGAACAAGGTATGAGTTATATACCTGCAGCTTCCAAAAAATAAGATTATAAAAAAACGGGTTTGGCAATTTTGCCAAACCCGTTTTTTTGCTTAATTATATGCAATAAACTATTCGTTCATTGTCTTAGCGTAACTGATTGAAGTCACGCATCAGTTCTTCATTCCCTCTTCTACTGCAACTGCAACTGCAACGGTTGCGCCTACCATGGGGTTGTTGCCCAACGAAAAACAGCAATTTTTATCGTCTTAATACGTCTCAAAAATACTCATTTTTGAGCAAAATCAGCGTATTTTTGGCTGAAAAGCTTCTGTTTTTGCCTTTTATCGTGTTTATATGTTTTAATGCGTTTTTACCTGAAATGTTGAACTAATGTTGAATTTTTTGCTTGGTCATACCAATGGTTTTAATAAAAAATTCAATTCTAAAACTCATTCATATGGTTTATGCAGAGTTTTATTTTGAATAAAATGACTCAAACTGTATATATGGCATACAGTTATAAAGGCAGCATAAGTTTCGGACTTGTTTATATCCCTGTCACGCTCCACAGCGCGGTGAAGGACAATTCCATCGGCTTCAACATGATAGACAAAAAGACAATGAGCCGAGTAAAGTATAAAAAGACTTGCGCCGACTGCGACGGCAGGGAGGTCAAGCAGGAGGATATAGTAAAGGGCTTCGAGTACGAGGACGGCAAGTACGTTGTGTTCGACGACAAGGACTTCGATAAACTCAAATCCAAGAAGGATAAGAACATTACCATAGAAAAGTTCGTCAAACTCTCCGAAGTCGACCCCATCTATTTCGATAAGCCATACTATGTAGTCCCCACGGGCGCGGAGAAGGCATTTGCCGTGTTACTTGCTGCAATGGAGCAGGAGGATAAAGCGGCTGTTGCCAAAACAGTGCTCGGCACAAAGGAAACGCTAATTCTCATCCGCGCAAAGGGCGGGCAGATGCTTTTAAATACTTTATTCTTTGAAGAGGAAATTACCGCCAATCCCGCCAAAGAGGTAAAGGAGCAGTGCAGTGAAGTTGAACTTAAAATGGCGAAAGCGCTCATCGAGGGAATGAGCGGAAAGTTCAACCCCTCGGACTATAAGGACGAATACCGCAGCAAAGTGCAGGAGGCAATAGAGCGCAAAATCGCGGGCAAGGGGATTGTATCTCCCAAGGAGAGCGGTTCGGGCAAGATGATAGATTTAATGGAGGCACTGACAAAGAGTCTCGAACTTGCTCAAAAGCCTAAGCCTGCCAAACGGACGGCAGTCAAAAAAACTTCGGAGCGTAAAAAGGCGTGAGCGACCTGTTTGAGGATAAAAACATATCGCCCATGCTTCTGTACGAAACACAGCCCTTCGACGACGAAAACTATATCTATGAATTAAAGCTGGACGGAATACGTTGCCTCGCCTATATCGACAGTAAATCAGTAGTATTGCAAAACAAGCGCCATAAGGACGTGACGGCAATCTATCCAGAACTTTCGCAGATGAGCAAGTGCGTCAAGAGGCGCGTCATACTTGACGGCGAGCTTGTCGTTTTAAATAAAGACGGCAAGCCCGATTTTTATGCCCTTCAACGCCGCAGCCTCATGGCGGACAGTTTTAAAATCAGTCTTGCGGCAAAGAGTAATCCCGTTCAGTTTGTCGCCTACGACATTATTTATCATAACGGCAAAGACCTTACGGATAAGCCGCTCATGGAGCGCAAGGCTATACTTTCAAAGGCGGTGCGCGAGGGCAATAACCTCACAATTTCAAGGTATATAGAAAAGAATGGCATTGCCTTCTTTGAGCTTGCAAAGTCACAGGAGCTTGAAGGCATAGTTGCTAAAAGGAAGGATGGGCTGTACCACATAGGCAAGCGCACGCGCGACTGGCTCAAAATCAAGGTAATGCAGGACGAGGACTTGCTGATTTTGGGCTACCAGCTCGACGAGTACGGCGAGGTCAAAGACCTCATTTTGGGTTATTACGACGATGAGGGAAAATTGCAATGCCGCGGCAAAGTCTACCTTGGCATATCAAAGGAGGAGCGGGGTATCATAGCGAAATTCGCAAAGACGAATACCGTCAAAAAGCCGTGGTTTCCAAAGTATAAAAACGCCGTTTGGCTAAAACCACAACTTGTCGGCACGGCACACTTCATGCACGAAACTGCAAGAGGAGGTATGCGCCAGCCTGTATGGAAAGGACTGAGATTTGATAAAATCTATTGACAAAAGGGATTTCAAGTATTAAAATAATACAAACAAATGTTTATATTTAGGAGGTAAAAGTGAAAGAGCGTACTTACATTGCAATAGACCTTAAATCATTTTATGCCTCCGTAGAGTGTGTGGACAGAGGGCTCGACCCGTTGGATACCAACCTCGTCGTGGCAGATAAGAGCAGAACGGAAAAGACAATCTGCCTTGCCGTGACCCCTGCACTCAAATCATATGGTGTATCGGGCAGAGCGCGTCTATTTGAAGTGGTACAAAAGGTGAGGGAACTCAACCGCGAACGCCGCAGGAATGCTCCGAACAGGAAGTTTACAGGCAAGTCACACTTTGACAGCGAACTTAAAGCCGACCCATCGCTCGAACTTGGGTACATTGTCGCCCCGCCACGCATGTCGCATTATATTGAATACAGTACAAAGATTTATCAGATATATTTACAGTACGCCGCACCCGAGGACATTCACGTCTATTCGATAGACGAAGTGTTTATCGATGTAACTTCATATCTTAAAACTGCAAAGTGTACCGCCCGCGAATATGCAATGAGGATGATTAAGCACGTTCTGAAAGAAACGGGCATAACCGCTACAGCAGGCATAGGCACTAATTTATATTTGTGTAAAGTTGCTATGGACATTGTTGCAAAGCACGTTCCCGCCGATGAGGACGGTGTGCGTATTGCAGAGCTTGATGAGATGATCTACCGCAAAACGTTATGGAATCACCGACCGCTTACCGACTTTTGGCGTGTGGGAAAAGGTTATTCTGATAAGTTGGAACGCCACGGGCTTTACACTATGGGCGATATTGCACGCTGCTCCATAGCGAACGGTTCGCATTACAATGAAGACTTACTTTATCGTATGTTCGGTATCAATGCCGAGCTTCTCATCGACCACGCATGGGGGTGGGAGCCGTGCACCATTGCAGACATCAAGGCATATAAACCGCAGGCAAGCAGTCTCGGTTCAGGTCAGGTGTTGCAGGAGCCGTACCCGTATAAAAAGGCAAAGCTCGTCGTAAGCGAAATGGCAGACGCGCTCGCGCTCGACCTTGTTGCAAAGGGGCTTGTTACAAATCAGATTGTTATGACCGTTGGCTACGACTGCGACAACGAAAACTACGACGGCGAATTTACCTACGACCACTATGGCAGAAAGATACCTAAACACGCGCACGGCACATATAATCTCGATGAGTACTCCTCTTCTGGGAAATATCTGCGCTATGCCGCAACGGAGTTGTTCGACAGAATAGTCAATAAAAAGCTCAACATTCGCCGCCTGTATATAACGGCAACAAAGGTGGTGCGCGAAAGCGATGCCCCGCATGGCGGAACAGAGCAGCTTGACCTGTTTACGAACTATGAGGAAGAAACTGCCCGCAGAGAATTGTTTGCTACTGAAAGTGATAAGGAGAGAAAACGCCAGAAAGCTGTGCTTGCATTGAGAGAAAAGTACGGCAAAAATGCCGTGCTCAAAGCTACAAGTCTTGAAGATGGCGCAACGGCAAGGGAACGGAACAATCAAATAGGAGGGCATAAAGCATGAGCGACTATGACGATATAATCAATCTGCCACATCATCAATCTAAAAATCATCCGCATATGTTGATGCACGACCGGGCAGCTCAGTTTGCGCCGTTTGCCGCTCTCACAGGCTATGACGATGCGATAAAAGAGGCAAGGCGACTGACAGACAGCAAGCCTGAACTTGACGAAAACCAGCTTGAAGAACTTGACCAAAAGCTCGCCGACCTGATGACCCGTATTGAAGAACACCCCGAAGTTACGATAACCTACTTCGAACCTGACGATAAAAAGGAGGGCGGAGCTTATATTACCTGCGTGGGAAAACTCAAAAAGATTGACTGTTATAAACGCCAGCTCATTTTTGAAGATGGCAGAGAAATAGAAGTCTGCAACATTGTAGAGATAGAGAAGATGAGTTAATAAAGTTTAAGCAGATATTTTGTGTATTTTCATAATTTTATCTTTTAAAGTGTGATTGCAATTGAACAAAAAAATGCTATCATTTAGATATGGAACTTATTAGACCTTACGAACTTATACATTTAATTGATCGTAATTGTCCTGAATGTGACGGGGACATAGATTACAACGCAAATAGCAATAATCTGTTTTGCGTTTGCTGTGGTAAATCATGGGATTATATGTTTTACAAATATTGCAAAATTGCATGGGAAGAAGACCCCGCCGATTATATTAGTAAGATGGATTAATTATATAAGATTCGATAAAAAATATTGACTTTGAAATTTAAAAGCATTATAATAAGCACATAGAAGGTGTTTGGCTCGGTGTTAGCGGTTTTCCGCTTTCGTCCTTGTAGCCCCGTACATTTGAGCTTTTAGCTTGCGGGCACTTTCTTTTTTTGAAAGGTTGTGTATAGTTCGCCGTGAGGCTCGAACGTTGGTGAATGAACGATTATATCGGCTCCCCGACCTTTCAATTTATATGTGACGTCGGGGAATTCCGACCAGACAATTTAAGTCTATTCGCATTAAAGGGTAACAGAATGTTACCCTTTATTTTTGTATAACGAAAACCACGCGATAGTCGCGTGGTTCAAAAGAGGCTAAAGCCGATGAGGTAGACATAATAACTCCGATTGTGTAAAATAAAGTCGACCTGCCAGTCGAATAAAAAATACAATCGGAGGATATTAAAATGCCAGAGCAAAATAACATCACAAATAGTTTAGCACAAGGTAAATATCCTTGGGGAATCATAATAAATAGTAGATTCGTCAAAATTGTTAGTTCAAGTCCCGTCACATAGACCATGATTGCAGACGAAAAGGCTGCAAGACAAAAAAACCATGAAAAACGTACTGTTTTTCATGGTTTTTTGCTATTTATGCGGCAAAAACGAGTATTTATGAAAAGTGAAGTAAAGATAATATTTTAGGGCTGCTTTTTCGTTAATTTTCAGGAAAACAGGATTTGAACTATCGACATCTGTGC
>DVNE01000009.1 GCA_018714625.1 Candidatus Coproplasma excrementigallinarum | reverse complement strand
TTAAAAAATTGAGGCTCGCGCCGCATGCTGCGGCGCGAGCCTCAATTAAAATCACATATAAAAAACATATGAAAGCTGTCAAAGCATTACTTGATGTAATTTTCGAGCATAGTCATATCGTCGTTCATGAGCTCGTTCTGCTCTTCGGTGGAAAGCTTTTTGAATGCAAGCAGTGCAACAAGATAAATGTGCTTTGCCGCAAACTTCTGCTTTTCGGCCGAGGCGTCTTTGAGGGCTACCACTACGGGGTTGGCCAGGTTTATGACGAGCGTCTTTGCAACGTCGCCCTCCATCATGCCGTACATCTTGCCCATTTCAGAATAGCGGCGCATTATCTCGTCGACGTTGATTATTGCAGGAACGGCGGTATTCTTTAATTTTTCCGTCTTTATTGTAAGCTTATCGTCGCCGATAGCGTCCTTGAATATCTCTTTGATTACGGTATCTTCCTGGCTTTCGCCCTCCCTTAAAGCGCCGTCTATATCGGCATCTATACGGGCAAACTTTACCTTGTCGGGTGACTTGTATTCAAGGAAGGTTATGAAGTGAGGGTCGATATAGGAGTTGTCGCACACCATTGCGTCGAGACCTGCGTCCTTGAACATTTTGATGTACTGCGCCTGCTGAAGTTCGTCGGTGACGTAATAAACAGTCTTTATCTGCTTTTTATCGTCCTTTTCCTTGTTTTCAGCGCCGTCCTTGTTCTCGTCAGCGGGCTGGCTCTCTGCATTTTCTTCGGAAACGCCGTAGTAATCGTTGAGGCTGAGGTACTTGCCGTCGAGATTTTTGTATATGATAATGTCCTTTACTTTTTCGTAGAAGTCGTTATCCTTTATGCAACCAAACTTTATGAAGTTGGCAATATCGCCCCAGCACTCTTCATACTTATTTCTGTCGTTTTTGAAGAGCGAAATAAGCTTATCTGCCACTTTTTTGGTTATATGTTTGGAAATCTTCTGCACCTCTCTGTCGTTCTGCAGGAAGCTGCGCGAAACATTGAGGGGTATATCGGGGCAGTCGATAACGCCGTTGAGCAACATAAGGAACTCAGGAATTACCTCCTTTATGTTGTCGGCAATGAATACCTGGTTGCAGTAAAGCTTTACCATGCCGCGCTCAAGCTCGAGCTTGTTGCGCGTCTTGGGGAAATAGAGTATACCCTTGAGTCTGAAGGGGTAATCCATATTGAGGTGTACCCAGAAGAGCGGCTCGTTATAGTCCATAAAAGTATCTGTATAGAACTTTTTATACTCTTCGTCGGTGCAGTCCTTGGGATTTTTTGTATAGAGAGGATGCGTATCATTCAGAGGCTTATCACTGCCGTCGCCCTTGAATGGAAGATATATGTTGTAGGGCATAAACGAGCAGTACTTCCTGATAAGCGTGCGGATTATATTCTCCTGCAGGAAGTCGTCCTCGCCCTCTGCTATGTGCATTACAATCTTCGTGCCACGGCCGTCCTTCTCGCACTCCTCAATAGAGTAAATCGAGTTGCCGTCAGATTCCCAATGAACGGCGGGTGCGTCCTTGTAGGATTTGGTGAAAATCTCCACATTGTCAGAGACCATATAGGCCGAATAGAAACCGAGGCCGAAATGTCCAATTATGCCGTCGCCGCCAGCCTTTTCGTATTTGGAAAGGAAGTCGGAAGCGCCGGAAAATGCTATCTGGGTGATGTAGTTTTCTACCTCGTCACCCGTCATGCCTATGCCGTTATCCTCTACGGTGAGCGTGCGTGCGTCTTTGTCCACGGAAATCTTTATACAGAACTCCTTACCGTCGTCAGTCGCCTCGCCCATATCTATAAGTTTTTTATATTTTGTTATAGCGTCAATGCCATTGGCAACTATCTCCCTGAGGAAAATGTCCTTATCAGAATAGAGCCACTTCTTAATTATCGGCATCATATTTTCGCTTGAAATTTTTATATTACCTTCTTTCTTCATATGAGAACCTCCGTATAATTTACATATATTTTATAAACTTTACGGCGGCTTACTAAACTGAAATAAAAAAGAAAAAGCTCCGCAAAATACGGAGCTTTAAACTTTTCATAAACAATTTTTAATCAGCTGTTGTACATTTCTGATTTAATCAGTTATTCTTCTTTCCGGCGTTTGCAAGGATGTCTGCAAGCGAGGTGGAAACAGAGCCGCCTTCGCTCCAGTTGCTTATTTCACCGTCGTCTCTTCTGGGAGCGCGCCTTCTTGCAGGCTTTTCGTCGCCCTCTTCACGAGGTGCGCGGGGCTTGCGCTCTGCTTCGGGAAGAAGAGCCTTTATAGAAAGGTTCATCTTTCTTGCTTCGGGGTCGAGAGCCATTATCTTGGCGTCAACTTCGTCGCCTACGTTGAGAACGCTTGCGGGAGTTTCAATCCTTTCGTGGCTTATCTGGGATACGTGAACAAGACCGTCAACACCCTTTTCAACCTCGACGAATGCGCCGAAGGGAACAATCCTTACAACCTTGCCGTGAATTACGTCGCCAACAGCGTACTTATCGGCAACGAGATCCCAAGGCTGGGGCTGAAGCTGCTTATAACCTATAGAAACCTTCTTGTTCTCTTTATCGACCTTGAGAACTTTGAAGTTGTATGTTTTGCCTATTTCAAGAACGTCGGTAACATTGTCTATACCGGTCCAGGAAAGGTCAGAGATGTGTGCAAGGCAATCGAAACCGTTTACGGATACGAATGCGCCGAAAGAAGTAACTCTTTCAACTTTGCCTTCAACTACGTCGCCAACGTTGATAGAAGCGAAGAAAGCCTCTTCCTTGGCGGCCTTGGCTGCCTCACGTGCGGCCTTCTCTTCTTCAAGGATTACGCGCTGCGAAGCTATAATTTCCTTCCTTCTGCTGTCCTTCTTTATCTCTATGGCGCGGAGCCTTAATGTCTTGCCCTCGTACTTTGAAAGGTCCTTTACATAGCCGGGACGAATTTCCTTTGCGGGAACGAATACCTGGTAGGTACCCATATTGCCTACAAGACCGCCCTTGTTGAAGCCGGTGCATACAATGGAGAATTCCTTTCCTGCGGCAATCTCTGCACTCTTGGCTTCCTCTTCCTGAAGAAGCTTTATCATCTTCTGCGAAAGTTTTAAAGACGGCTTGAGTTCAACGACAAGCAAATCTATCTGTTCGCCTACTTTGCCGGCATAATCTGCGGCATTGTAAGTTTCGCAGTCAAGTTCGTCCTTGCTGAGAAGAATTTCAGACTTGGAGAAAGGAAGCAGAATTTTAAGACCGTCTTCCGTAGCCTCGGAAATGGTGGCCTTAACTATCTGACCCTTCTTGAACTTCGACTCGCTGTCTATCTTGGCAACAACGGCGTCCATAGGATTGGAGGAAACTTCCTCTGCCTTTGCTTCCTCTACGGGCTTTGCCTCTTCAGAAACAGCCTCTTCTGCTGCGGGCGCTTCCTGTGCGGTAACTTCCGCTGCTTCGGTTACGACTTTTTCTTCTTCGGCAGCTTCCGTTGCCTTAACTTCTGTGCTAACTTCTTCCATCTTTAAAAGAACCTCCCGGGTTTGGGCATCCGGGGTTGATGCCCCTGAAACGATACCAACACTACAATAATTTTTTAATCGGCCGTAGTCGAAATCCTCTGCATTCGCCAACCTGAAAACGTTGCTGCATCTTTTTGACGCAATCTCGAACAGTTTGTTTGTATTGCTGCTGTTCAGACCGCCCACAACAAGAACGGCATCGCATTCCGAGGCAATTTTTTCGGCCTCTGACTGACGTCCTATAGTAGTATAACAAATTGTTTTAAAAACGGCAACTGTTTTTTCACATTGATTGGTTATATTTTCTACTATTTTTTCAAATTTTTCAACCGAAAAAGTGGTCTGGCTGACAATACAGACTTCTTTTTCCTCAAAATCGGGTAAAACCGCGTCTTCGGTATTTATGACGATGGCGCTGTTTCCGCACCAGCCCTGAAGCCCAACGACCTCGGGGTGAGTAGGCTCGCCGACTATTATCACAGCCTTTCCCGCAGCGTGTTCCGCCTTTACTATCTTCTGCGTTCTGTTCACAAAAGCGCAGGTGCAGTCCAGCACGGTAATATTTCTGTCTTTACATTCGGAGTAAAAACTTTCGGGTACGCCGTGCGAACGGAAAATTACAGTAGCGCCGTCGGGAACTTCGTCAAGGCTTTCAACCTGCCTTACTCCCCTTTTTTCTATGGCCTCGTTGACCTCTCTGTTATGAATGAGCTCGCCGAGCACAAATGTATTTGAGGCGTCGGCAGTCATTGCTGTATCCACCGCGTGCCTCACGCCGCTGCAAAAGCCGCTGTTTTTTGCAACAATTACTTTCATTTTTTATGCTTTTCCGCCTTTTTTCGCGCCTGCTCTTCAAAGTAATCGCTGCGCATTTTGAGCATTATGTCCCTGAGCCTTGTTTCGCACTCGGCAAGGTCTGCCTCTGTAAGTTTTTTGCCGTAGTACTCGGTAAATTCTATGGGCGCGCCGAAGAAGACGTGCGACTTCCTGAACAGACGGGGTTTACCCGACTGTACTATCGGAATTATCGGCGTCCTTGTTTTTATGGCTATCGCGGCAAAACCTGCGTGAAAGGGCAGCATATCCACGTCGCCCTTGTTGCGCGTGCCCTCGGGGTAAATCAGAATATTTTTGCCGCTCTTCAAGTACTTCATTGCGGTCATTATGCCCTTGACGTCCATTGCCGCACCGTCGCGGCTGACGGGTATGCACCTGCACTTTGTGCAGAACCACGCAAGAAATTTATTCTCCCACAGCTCTTTTTTAGCCATAAAATAAACGGGCTTTTTCATTGCGGCTGCGGGGTACATAACGTCGAGCATGCTGTAATGATTGCACAAAAGTACATAAGCCTTGCTGACGTCGTATTTTTCTACGGCGTTATGGCGTTTATAGGGATAAAAAATCCTCATAAACCTTTCAACAAATCGTAAAAATGCAAACCACCTTTCAAAGGCACGGTCTTCCTTGTATGCCTTCTTCGCGTCCGATTTGCCGGTTTCGCCGGTTCTTGAGCTCTTCAGACTGTCTGCACTGTCATTTTTTTGCATTTTTTCGTTATCCTTACTGCCGTTTGCCTGTGCTTTTGAACTGTTCGCATTGCCATTTGATTGCGTGTTTAAACTGTCCGCACCGCCGTTTGCCTGCGAATTTGAACTGTCCGCGCTGACATTTGTCTGCACGCCCAAGGAGCATTTGTCTGCGTGAACTTCAGTGCTGCCAGAAGCTTCGTCCGACTGAGTTTTAATTCCCTCCGTAACGTCGTCTGACTGCGCTTTTAAGTCAGTCGCTCCTATGGCCGACTGCGTTTTTACCCCGTCATCATTCATAATTTTTCAGACCTTTTCCTGTATTTTGCTCTTGATAAATTCAATCACCTGCTCGGGCGACATATCTGAAGTGTCCACGACGACTGCGTCCTCCGCACGGCGGAGAGGAGCTATTTCCCTTTCGCAATCGCGCTTGTCGCGCTCCTTTATGTCCTCAACAATGCTCTCGTAAGAGACGTCGTAGCCCTTTGCCCTATCCTCTTCATATCTGCGCCTTGCGCGCACTTCGACCGAAGCCGTTATATAGAATTTGTGTTCAGTATTTGGCAAAACGTTTGT
This sequence comes from Candidatus Coproplasma excrementigallinarum, assembly GCA_018714625.1. Lineage (GTDB taxonomy): Bacteria > Bacillota > Clostridia > Christensenellales > Borkfalkiaceae > Coproplasma > Coproplasma excrementigallinarum. Next base: position 86,495 of record DVNE01000009.1, on the reverse strand, counting down.
GCCGATATCCCTGCCATCCATAACGCAAGACATTGTTGCAGCAATTCTGCGCTGCATTTCAACCATCTTGCGCCTTACGCAGCCGAAAGCTGAAACCTTTGAGGCAAGCTGGGAAATTTCGGGGCGCCTTATCTCTTCAGAGACGTCCTTGCCGTCAAGAATGGTTATCTGCCTGCCATCGGAGTATTCTATTTTAAGGTTGATAGCATCTATTATAGGTTTTATGCTCTTCTCATCGGAAAAATCCGCACCTTTATTAAGGCATTCAAGCGCACACGCCCTGTACATGGCGCCCGTATCGAGATAGAGTATATTGTATGCTTTGGCAAGATTATTTGCCGTAGTCGACTTTCCGCTGCCAGCGGGCCCGTCAAGAGCTATGACAAGTTTTTTTGTGATGTCACGCCTGAGGTTTACCGCATCGCGCAGGTATACGGGCACGGGCGAGCCTTCAATTTCAGCAAGCACCATCACCCTTATGCATAGCGGCAGCGAGCCTTCTATCGGCGGTTCAAGCGAGGAAAAAAGCGGACAATCTCCAAAACCTGCCTCCCTCGCTGCCTTGGCGGGATAAAAAGAAGTTATATCTGCCGTGCTTGAAAACATAATGCAAACTATGTTTCCCGCATTGAGATTATTTTTTGTCTTAATTTCGGAAAGCAACTCCTTTACAGCGCTTCTCACCTCTTCGGGTGTATCAGAAATTATTGTTGTGGCTCCGCGTACAGCCTTCATAAACTTCTCCTTTTTGGGTGTACCAAATCTAAAATATGCCCTCTTCTGCAGGCATACCTGGTTATTCTTTTTGTTGGTTATTCTTTTGCAAGCGCATACAGATAACTTAATGAAATATACTTAAAAATGCGACACTGAAAATACGCCACTGCGCATATTTTTAAAGGTTTTACAACTGTAAAGTGCACGATTTAAACATTCAAAGTCAGGTGATTTTTTAAACAAAGAGTTAAACCGATAATAAACAGCAAAATACCAATATATAAGTGCGACTATATATGAGTGCGACTGCTCACAAAAAGCAATCGTTGCCTGCCAAAAAATTTAACAAAATTTATTATTAACAGGTATCCAAACCGTGAGAGCCGCTAAAACTCTGCTTCCGACACACATTTAAAATTTGTACGCAAACTACGCTTTTGCGGCCGCACGGCCTGCGGCATAGCCCGTAGAAAAGGCAATCTGAAGATTAAATCCGCCAGTAAAGGCGTCCGCATCGAGCACCTCGCCACAGAGATAAAGCCCCTTGACGAGCTTGCTCTCCATAGTTTTCGGGTCTACTTCCTTCAAATCAACCCCGCCGCTCGTGACTACAGCCTCTTCAAAACCGCGCAAAGACGTAAAAAGCATATCAAAATTTTTAAGATTTGTCAACAATGAGCTCCTCTCCTGCCTGGTTACAGAGTTAACCTTTTTATAAGGTGAAATTTTGCAGCGCTCAAGCAGAGGCTCAATGGCTGACGACGGTAACAAATTTTTAAGGCAATTGGAAATGTCTTTATTTTTGTCCGCCTCAAAGTCGCGCAGAATACGTTTTTCAAGCTGCTCCTCGCTTAGAGCGGGCTTAAAATCGAGCAAAAATTTTACATTTTTACTTTCGAGCCTGTTCACCAGCGCCGAGGCGGTCAGAATGAGCGGGCCAGACGCACCGAAGTGCGTAAACTGCATCTCACCGAAGAGCTGCTTTAATTTTTTATTGCCGTAAAGAATTGTCAGACCTACGTTTTTAAGCGAAAGCCCCTGCATCTTCTTAAAATAGCTGCCGCCAAGATTTACGCCGCACAGCGAGGGCAAAGGCTCTATAATTTTATGGCCGCATTTTTCAGCAAACTTGTATCCGTCGCCCGTTGAACCGGTTGAAGGGTAGCTCAGTCCGCCGCAGCAAACTATCACATTATCGTAATAAACAGGCCCATTCTTAACAATTATGCCACGCATAGTACTATCCAAAACTATTAAATCCTGCACTTCGGTGTTTAAAAGTATTTTAACGCCGCTGTTTCTGCAATAGTTTTCCAGGCACTTCGTGACATCGCTTGCCTTGTCTGAAACGGGGAATACCCTGTTACCGCGCTCCGTCTTTAGTTTCAGCCCACCACTTTCAAGCATCTGCATAAGCGTGCGCGGCGGAAAAGAACAGACAGCACCCGTAAGGAATTTTGAACCGTGCACTACGTGCGTGAGGTATTCCTGCGCATCGCAGTCGTTTGTCACGTTGCACCTGCCCTTGCCCGTTATATAAATCTTTTTGCCTAATTTTTCGTTCTTTTCATAAAGGGTAACATCCGCGCCCGAATTTGCCGCCGCCCAGGCGGCCATAAGGCCTGAAGCTCCCCCGCCTATTACTGCTGTTTTCATTGTGTATTCCGCTATAATTTTTTCAATAGTATTTTAACAGATTTCGCCCCTGAAATCAATAAGTTAAGCATATTAAACAAAAAAGGCCGTAATTTTATTTTACAGCCTTTTTATCATTGCTTATTAATCTTTACTCTCTTCTTTATTTTTGCTCTTTTTCTTCCTGCCCTTCATTTTAAAACCAAGCTTGTGTTTTATGAAGTAGTCTATCTTGTCTGAATACTTCATAACAAGCACAAACAGCGCTACCACAGCTGCAACAATGAGCACCCAGCAGAGTATGCCCCACCATTCTGTAAACGGTATGGAATCAAAAGACAACGCTGAAAGCGTTATGGCTATCGCTCGGGTTATTATTATCATAACAGTGAAATACGGCCAGGTCATAGAGGAAAGCCCGGCTACAAAGCAGAGAACGTCGTCAGGGAAGAGCGGCAGAAGGAACATAATTGAAAGAATGAGGTAGTCCTTACCCTTTATCTTTTTAAGCCACTTATCCAGATCCTCTTTGCCGACTATCCAGCACACCACCTTATACCCGAGCAGCCGCCCTACTGCAAAAGCCGTAAGCGAACCTAAAGTTATGCCTATAAAGCTGTATAACGCGCACAAAAGGGGCGGAAACAGCATATTTCCGGCCATAACCGTGACCGTGCTGGGGATAGGCAGAACAACCACCTGGAGATACTGAATTAATATGAATACCCATACGGCCCAGCCGCCTGACGATGCAATATAGTCCCTGAGCGCCTCTTTGCTGTCTATATTTTTAATGAACCCCGTAGCGCTTATGGCAAGAAAAACAGCCGCCAGCAACAGATAACAGACTATAAGGCATATAGACAATCTGTAAAGCGATTTAAGGTCGAAAATATAGAATATGAGCGCGCACAGCATCACTATAAATGAAAGCCCGATGACTAACGAGACGAGAAGCGTTCTGTGCTCGTTGATAAAAGCGATACTGTCGCACAGCAGCGCAAATATCACCATACAGCAGGCAGCCGTGCAACCGACGACAACAGCTGTTGCGTTGAGTATGTGTATTAAGGTTGAACGGGTGTTTTCTTTCATCATTACTATACCACTTATTATATTAATTTACCATAAAAATATAATAACCTTGTGGAAAACAGTTGAAATCAATCTGATTATATTTTTCTAAAGCAATATTTCCCGCACCAAAACCTACGCGCCGCAGACTAACCCACAGAGCTTAAGCGCCGCATAAACACAATACATCAAACTCTGCATTCCAAGTACTTTCTGAGAATTAAAACTAATCCAAAGCACCGCAGGATTAAAATCACACCTCAAGCGCAACGCCAAAAAGCAGCCCTTTACACATCTCTGTTTAAGCAGTACAAAAGCGCAGATTTAAAACACAATTAAAGCGCCGCGTATCGTTCAACCAAAAATTTTATAGTTTTTTACGGCGTCTGTGGCGAGCTTGTCGCATATGTTGTTATATTCGTTATCGGCATGCCCTTTTACTTTAATAAATTTAACCTTGTGTACTTCGGCAAGCACGCACAGCTCTTCCCAGAGGTCGGCGTTGAGAACGGGCTTTTTATCGGCTTTTACCCAACCAGCCAACTTCCAGCCGTATATCCAGCCCTCGTTAAAGGCGTTGACAAGGTATGCCGAATCGCTGTAAACATCGACTTCGCACGCCTGATTGAGGCACTTAAGCCCCTCTATGACGGCCGTCAGCTCCATTCTGTTGTTTGTGGTATCGGCTTGCGCGCCAGAAATGCGCTTTTCGTGCCCGTTATACATAAGCACTGCGCCGTAGCCGCCTACGCCGGGATTTCCTGAACAAGCACCGTCTGTATAGAGAGTAACCCTCTTCATTATTCAGAGAGCTCCTTGGAACGTTTTACACACGCATCAACCGCATCGCCTATAATTGAACGGAAATTATTTTCTTCGAGTACTTTTACCGCCTCTATTGTAGTTCCGCCCTTGCTGCATACACGCTGTATAAGCTCTGATACAGGCGTATCCGTTTCGTTGACCATATCTGCCGCACCCGAGACGGTCTGCACCGCAAGCACGGTAGCCTCACCGCGCGTCAACCCGTTTCTGATGCCCGCATCAATCAACGCGTCTATAAACATAAACACATAAGCAGGGCCGCTGCCGCTTATGCCGGTGACGGCGTCCATCTTCTCTTCTCGAACGCTGACCACCGTACCCAGACAGTTGAGTACGCCGCTTATAAATTCAATATCCTGCTGACTTGCATTGAAGTCAGTCATATCCACGCCGATTGCGCCGCTGCCGATAGAGCAGGGAAGATTGGGCATGCAACGGGCAACTTTAGTCCCGCGGCCGAATGCCGCCTTAAGTTTATCGCGCTTTACGCCCGCCATAATGGAGATAACCTTTTCGGGAGCAACTCCAGTAGTTTCGCTTACCACACTTGCAAAACTCTGAGGTTTTACAGCAACAAGCACATATTCGCTGTTTTCTATCAGGTAGGCATTGTTTTTAGTGCATTTTACGCCCAGTTCCGCAACGCTGTCAAGCGCCTCGTCAGAGACATCGCTCACTACCACGCGTTTCGCCCTTATGAAATCCGAGCGAACAACGCCCTTAAGTATTGCACGCGCCATAAAGCCACAGCCTATAACACCAAGTTTGTATAGTTTTTTCATATTAAAACTCCAAAAACAGTTGACTAAAAATCAAGGATATAATATAATTTTATATGTTGTTAAAAGTTATAGGGGAGTGGCTCAACGGTAGAGTAATGGTCTCCAAAACCACTGGTTGCGTGTTCGAATCGCGTCTCCCCTGCCAAACCGTCTGCTTATTGCAGGCGGTTTTATTTTCGTAATTTTACTTTCAGGTCACAACACGCAACGACAGCCCTGTGGGCTGTTTGCGTACAACGCGCCCGCGCCTTGCATAGAACGGCCGCTACTTTTATAATATTTTATAGGCACAGCAAGCTTTTCAACAGTAAAAACTTATCCGCCGTAAATTACTTACACCGCTATTTCGCTCTTCGGAACATACCAACAGTTTCGCTGACAGTTTCAACAAACGCGAAAGTGTTATCGTACTTTTTAAGTATATTTCTGAACTCCACAAGCTGGCGCTTATTTACAACACAGATAATGACGTCGCGGTCGATGTTACTGTATACACCCACTGCCTTCATTTTAGTTGCACCGTGGTGCAGACGCGAAATTATTTCAGCATCAATCTCATCGGCATGGGTGGTTACGATAAAGAACTTATAAGCCGACTTCGAACCCTTTATAATAGCGTTCCCGACGAAGCTGGAAAGCAGGCAATATACCATACACTGGCAGACGGGCTTATAGTCATACGCAATAGTACCGTCGGGATGAACACCATAGACAAAGTAAGAAATAACCGCAATAGTCGCATTGATTGCAAAGTTTATCCAGAAAAAGTTGAGCATCGGCTTCTTTATGCTTACGTACTTTGCAACAATATCCGCACCCGCCGTAGAAGAATTGCGGCGGAAACTTACGCCGTACACAAAGCCGCAGATAGCGCCGGCTATGAGTGCGGGATAGATGGTATCTACACCGTGCGCCTCGTACTGAAAGGCCGATAAATCTATCCACTGTTCAAACATTATAAGAAACAGGGAATAGAATATTGAAAAAATAGAAGTTTTTATTGCAAAATCTTTTGTGATAAAAAAGAATGCAAAAATACAGAGCGGCACGTTGGTTATCAGCGAAAAGTAACCCGCAGGAAATTTTGTGGCATACTCTATCATAGCCGCAATACCGCTGAAGCCTGCAGATGCAAAGTTGTTGGGAAGTATAAAAAGTCTGTAATTGAGCGCAAACAAAAGCGCCATAACAACGGTGAGCAGACAATCGAGTATAAAGATATGTATTTTATGTTTTTTTGATTGTTTCTGACTGCCTGTGCCGTCTTTAATACTGCCGTCGGAATCAAGCTCCCCGTCGTTATCATTCTGACCCGCTATATCGGCCTGATTTTCAATTTGTTTTTCCATTTAATAAGCTCCAAAAATTTTGTTTCCCTTATGTTTATTTCATTACAATATCCTGCCTGCCGTTTTTATGCGGCAGGCACGGACACAAATTTATGATATTTTCTTTCGGCGGCTCATACAATCCGCCCGTCTTTTGACTTTTTAAACTTTAACTTCACCCTTGCGGCCGAGCAAAGACTTATTCTCTTCAAGAATGGGATCTATCTCATTGGAAATAAATTCCACCACCTGTGAGGGCGCACGACCGATAAATTTTCTGGCGTCGAGAATTTCGTCGAGGCTGTCCTTTACGGCAGCAAACATATCGTCCTTTTTTATAAGCTCGATAAGATTATTTTCGCCGCCGTTGACTTTTACATTGCGGCCGGCCTCCATAGAGAGAACACGTATTCTCTCGTGCAGCTCCTGCCTGTTTCCGCCCGCCTTTACACACTCCATCATTATGTTTTCGGTAGCCATGAAAGGAAGTTCGGCGGCTATATGCCTGGCAATTACCTTATCGTACACGACAAGATTTTCGGATACGTTCATGTAAATATTGAGTATGCCGTCGAGAGCGAGGAAGGCCTGCGCATTTACTATTCTGCGGTTCGCCGAGTCATCGAGGGTGCGTTCAAACCACTGCGTGCCTGCCGTTATCGCACTGTTCATAGGCAGCGATATAACAAACCTTGCAAGCGAGCCCATTCTTTCGCTGCGCATGGGGTTGCGCTTGTACGCCATTGCGGAAGAACCTATCTGCGACTTTTCAAACGGCTCCTCTATCTCCTTCATATTCTGAAGAATACGTACATCGTTGGAGAATTTGTATGCACTCTGTGCCATCTGTGAGAGTACGCAAAGCACATTGTAGTCAAATTTTCTGGGATAGGTCTGACCGGTCACGCCGTAAACCTTTTCAAATCCCATCTTGGCAACTACCCTATTTTCAAGCTCTTTTACCTTGGCTTCGTCGCCGTCGAACAGCTCCATAAAGCTTGCCTGAGTACCCGTAGTACCCTTCACTCCGCGGAGTTTGAACTGGGCAAAGAGGTTTGTGAGGTTGTTGTAATCCATCTCGAGGTCCTGAAGCCAGAGCGTGGCGCGCTTGCCTACCGTTGTAAGCTGCGCGGGCTGAAGATGGGTAAATCCGAGCGTGGGCATATCCTTGTACTTCAAAGCAAAAGTACGGAGTTTGTCCATCACATTGACAAGCTTTGCCTTTATAATGTTGAGGGCGTCGTAAATAATGATAAGCTCGGAATTGCAGTCTACAAAGCAGCTCGTTGCGCCGAGGTGAATTATGGGTGCGGCTGACTTGGCCTGGTCGCCGAAGGCCTTTACGTGCGCCATAACGTCGTGACGCACTTCGCGCTCATACTTGGCGGCGACATCAAAATTTATGTCGTCCGCGTACTTCTTCATTTCGTCTATCTGCGACTTTTTGATGTTGAGACCGAGCTCCATTTCAGACTCGGCAAGCGCAATCCACAGCTTGCGCCACAGTTTGAAACGCTTGTCGTCGGAAAAGTTTTCGCTCATTTCACGGCTTGCGTACCTTGTTATAAGAGGGTTCTCGTAAACACTGTTATCAGGCATATTTCTCTCCAAATTGATTTATCATAAGATTATTTATTATTCAGAGCCGACATTTTTCTGCATATCGGCCTCCGCTTTTACACGGCTCAATATTTCTTGGGCTCGGGGTACACGACGCCGAATGTTTCGCACGTGACCTTCTTCATTACCTGAGGCGTCAAAGGCTTATCGCGGAAGTCGGTGCGTACGTCCGCTATCTCGTCCACTACGTCCATACCGTCGATTACTTTGCCGAATGCCGCATACTGTCCGTCAAGATGGGCGGCGTTTTCGTGCATTATAAAAAACTGCGAACCTGCACTGTCCGGCATCACTGTGCGCGCCATAGAGAGCACGCCGCGAAGATGCTTTATATCGTTCTGCTTAAAGCCATTCAAAGCAAACTCGCCGCGGATAGTATATCCGGGGCCGCCAGTACCCGTACCTGCCGGGTCGCCGCCCTGTATCATAAAGTCCTTTATAACTCTGTGAAAGGTGAGGCCGTCATAAAATCCGCTCTTTACCAGGCTTAAAAAATTATTTACCGTATTGGGCGCCTTTTCGGGGTAGAGCTCGACAACTATCTTTTTGCCGTTTTCCATCTCTATTGTGACAACGGGATTTTTCATAATACATTCCTTCTGAAATTTATTTTCTGTACTCTTTAAAGTACTTTTGCAATCTTTCGGTATTCAGTCCTGCGCTTGCTTTCCGTCAGTCTGAGCCTGCTTTTAAAAATATGAGAGGCTTGCGCGGTTCACTCCAGCTCAGAAAATTTCTGCAGGGTGACGCCCGCTTCGTCGAAGAGTCTCAACGAAAAGTCGTCGGGATAGCCTTCGTTGTAGACGACGCGCTTGATGCCCGAATTTATTATTATTTTAGCGCATATGACGCAGGGCTGGTGCGTACAGTAGAGCGTGCAGCCCTCAACGCTTGAGCCTACCCTTGCCGCCTGAATTATGGCGTTCTGCTCGGCGTGCACGGCGTAGCAGATTTCCTGCATTGTGCCGCTCTTTATGCCCATCTTGTTGCGCAGACATTCGCCCTTGTCGGCACAGCTGGGTATGCCCTGGGGCGCGCCGTTATAGCCCGTGGCAATAATGCGTTTATCGCGCACTATTACGGCACCCACGTGTCTGTTTCCTCTTATGCAACTCGACCATTCGCCTATATGCTCGGTGAGCTCCATAAACCTTTTATCCCATTTGTCCATAAAACTCAATCACACCTCTGTTATTTACGCAAAATATTGTAACACATCTTTTATCAGATTGCAATTTTTTATAAGATTATGTTTAAGAATATGTTTAAGTTTGCCCTCCTTCGTTTATAAAAACTTTGTACGAAAAATATAAAGTTTATCGGAGGTAACTTTTATGAACATAAAACCTTTGTTCGACAAAGTTGTCGTAGAACCGTTGAAGGCTGAAGAAAAGTCCAAGGGCGGCATTATTCTTACAGCGGCCGCTCAGGAAAAGCCCGCTACCTGCATCGTGGTTGCGGTAGGCCCCGGCGGAGTTGTTGACGGCAAGGAAGTAAAAATGCAGGTTAAACCCGGCGATAAAGTGCTTCTTTCCAAATACAGCGGAACGGAAGTAAAAGTGGACGGCAAAGAATATACCATTATCCGCCAGAACGATATACTGGCGATTGTTGAATAATTCAGGAGGTTTTTAAAATGGCTAAACAGATTAAATACGGCGACGACGCCAGAAAGGCCCTCGAAAAAGGCGTGAACGTTATTGCCGATACAGTTAAAATAACGCTCGGCCCCAAGGGCAGGAACGTCGTTCTCGATAAAAAGTTCGGCGCACCCCTCATCACCAACGACGGTGTTACAATAGCAAAAGAGATAGAGCTTGAAGACCCGTTCGAAAATATGGGCGCACAGCTTGTAAAGGAAGTTTCCACAAAAACCAACGACGTAGCCGGCGACGGTACCACCACCGCTATGCTGCTTGCTCAGGCAATAATCCGCGAAGGCCTTAAAAACCTTGCCGCAGGCGCTAACCCCATAATTCTTAAAAAGGGCATTGCCGCCGCAGTAGACACGGCCGTTGCAAAAATCAAGTCCATTTCAAAACCCGTTGAAAGCAAGCTTGCCATTTCGCAGGTTGCCTCCATATCCGCAGGCGACGAAAGCATTGGCGAACTTATCGCTAACGCAATGGAAATTGTAGGCAAAGACGGCGTTATAACCATTGAAGAGGGCAAGTCGATGACCACCGAGCTCACCACCGTAGAAGGCATGCAGTTCGACAGAGGTTACGCCTCCGCTTACATGGTTACCAACACAGAAAAGATGGAAGCCGTCCTCGATAACCCCTATATACTCATAACCGATAAAAAGATTTCCTCCCTTCAGGAGATACTTCCCATAATCGAGCCCATAGCTCAGCAGGGCGCAAGGCTTTTAATTATCGCCGAAGACGTAGAGGGCGATGCACTTGCAGCACTTATCGTCAACAAACTTAAGGGCGTTCTCAACTGCGTTGCAGTAAAGGCTCCCGGATTTGGCGACAGAAGGAAGGCAATGCTTGAAGATATAGCCATCCTTACGGGCGGCACGGTAGTTTCCTCCGACCTCGGCTATGAATTCAAGGACGTTACACCCGATATGCTCGGCAGAGCTGCTCAGGTCAAGGTTGATAAAGAGAACACCACCATTATTAACGGCTCGGGCGACAAAGAAGCCATCAAGGCACGCGTTGCCTCCATCAAGGCGCAGATTGCAGAAACAACCTCCGATTACGATAAAGAAAAGTTGCAGGAGCGCCTTGCAAAACTTGCAGGCGGCGTTGCAGTCATAAATGTAGGCGCAGCTACCGAAGTTGAAATGAAGGAAAAGAAACTGCGCATAGAGGACGCTCTTTCCGCTACGCGTGCTGCCGTAGAAGAAGGCATTGTTCCCGGCGGCGGCACTACCCTTCTTTCCTGCATACCCGAGATTAAGAAGCTTGCCGACACTCTTGAAGGCGACGAAAAGACGGGCGCTAAAATCGTGCTCAAAGCCATTGAAGAGCCCGTTCGTCAGATTGCCGCAAACGCAGGTCTGGACGGCTCCGTCATTGTAAACAACATTCTCAGCGCCAAAAAGGCAAACTATGGCTTTGATGCACTCAAGGACGAGTACACCGACATGGTAAAGAGCGGCATAATCGACCCTACAAAAGTTACGCGCTCCGCACTTCAGAATGCGGCCTCCGTTGCAGCAACGTTGCTCACCACCGAGAGCATTGTGACGGATATTCCCACACCTCCCGCTCCCGCAGCAGGCGGCAACCCCGATATGGGCGGAATGTACTGATAAACAGCTCAAATTAAATTGAGGCAATGCGCCCTGGCGAAAAAATTTCGCCAAGGCGCATTTTTTTGTAGTTATTCAAAGACTCATATTACTTTTGTCGAGATACTTCAAAGAGGGCTTTAGAAAAAGCATTTTTGCAGGATAAGCTTTTATTAAGCTACATTGTATTTCAGCAACTATAAAAATACAGATAGTTTTATTTTGCTAATTACATTTAAAGCTTACAAAGCTTACTTTAAACCTACAAAATTAACCCGCAGCGCGGCAATCTTGCCGCGCTGCGGGTTAATTTTTGTAACGGTCATAATATAACCAATTCCATTTCGGAAAAATATAAGCACTTCCCTTTTAAAAACTTCTATTTTAGGAACTTTTTAACTACGCTTTCAAAAATTCCGCCCGCAAAGTTTTTACTCAGGCAATTTTTTACTCATACAAGCTTGTCAAGTATCTTTTTAAGGGCGTATTTGCCGTGTTCATAGGTGAGCCCGCCCTGGAAATAGGCAATATAGGGCGGTCTGACGGGCCCGTCCGCAGATAACTCTATCGAGGCGCCTGAAACAAAAGTGCCTGCCGCCATTATGATTTTATCGTCATAGCCGGGCATATCCCACGGTTCGCAGGTGACATAGCCGTCTACGGGCGACGCGTACTGAACTTCCCTGATAAAATTGACCATTTTATCTGCGTCGCCAAACTCAATGGCGCGGGTAATATCGTTGGGAAGAGCATCTGTCGAAGGATAATTTTTATAACCGAGACCTGCCATAGCCTCACCTATCAGAAGGCTGCACTTAAGCGCCTGAGCAACAGTATGCGGAGCCATAAAAAATCCCTGATAATAGTACTGATATCCTAGCGCGTGCGAACCAACCTCCAGACCGATTGACGGCGCAGTGAGGCGCTTGCCTATCATGTCTATATACTCCTCTTTGCCGCAGATATAACCGCCAGTCTGAGCAAGCCCGCCGCCAGGATTTTTTATAAGCGATCCGACAATAATGTCCGCGCCGACCTGAACGGGCTCTCTTTTTTCTACAAATTCGCCATAGCAATTATCGACGAAAATGCAACCTTTAAAGCCGTTTTTGCGAACGAAATCGCACATTTCGCCTATTTCTTCAACAGAAAACGCGTCACGCAGTTCGTATCCGCGGGAGCGTTGAATATATACGACTGTTGCCTCGGCAAGTCCTGCCCTGACGGCATCAAAATCCATCTTACCGTCCTTAAGGTCGACACACCTGAATTTAATCCCGAAATCTTTAAGCGAACCGTTTCCTTCGCCGTAGATAACGCCGCGAATGGTATCATACGGCAGTCCGCTCACACAAAAGAGGGTATCACCCGGGCGAAGAAGGCCGAAGAGCGCGACGGTAAGCGCGTGCGTGCCTGAAAGAATGTGCGGAGAAACTATGCCGGCCTCGGCACCGAACGCCTCGGCAAACACAGCACCGAGAGCATCCCTTCCCTCGTCGCCATATCCATAGCCCGTAGTGCCAGAAAAATGACGGGCGGCAATACGGTTATTTTTGAACGCCTCGCACACCTTTGACTGGTTATAGAGCGCCACATCGTCAATCTTTTCAAACAGCGGCGCAAGCTTTGCTTCACACCTTTTTATATACTCGTCTTTGTCAAAATTTTCAGAATAACTATTTTTCATAACAGTTAAAAACTCTCTTGTAACTCTTTTGAATTATTGTAACTCTTCTTCTTTATTGAATTTTATATCAAGTTTCAGGCATAAATACCTAGTAAAATACAAAGTTTTATCAGGTTTTATATTATATCAACGCACCCTTTTTATAAAGTTGTGTTAACACAATTTTTAAAATCAGCAATCCAGCATGGCAAGGACGCGCTCCACAGTTGCATCTTCAGGGCTGAGATTGATAAGCGAGGGCAATTTTTTAAAAAATGTAAGTTGCCTTTTGGCATAATGCCTTGTATTTTGCTTGATTATATCACGCATAGTACTTTGCAAACTGCCATTTTTCAACCCTTCAAGCACCTCTTTATAGCCAATAGCCTGCATACTGCGGCAATTTTCGTCTATGCCGCAGGCGAAAAGGCTTTTTACCTCGTCCACAAGGCCGCGCTCAAACATTATGTCGACGCGTCTGTCTATGCGGGCATACAGCTCCTCCCTCGGATAATCTATGGCAACGGCCAGATAATCAAACCGCTTTTTATTTCCGTCACACAGTTCAGACTTCTTTCTGCCGCCTGAGTGGTATATCTCAAGCGCGCGCACAACGCGTTTTAAGTCGTTGGGGTGGAGTTTTTCAGCGGACTGAAGGTCGCACTCCTTTAAAAGTCCGTACAGGTACTCCTTCCCGCGTTCCTCTGCAAGATTAATAAATTTTTGCCTTACAGCCGGGTCGGCAGCCACGCCGCCGTAACTCAGATCAAACAGCAGGGAATTTATATAAAAGCCCGTTCCGCCGCATATTACAGGTATCTTACCATCGTTTACATAGCGCTCCACAATGGGCAGAGCCTCGTCTCTGTAATCGGAGACGCTGTACTCCGCGTCAGGTTCGGCAACATCTATCATATAATGCGGAACGCCTAGTTTTTCCTCCTCGGAAGGCTTGGCCGTGCCGATGTTCAGTCCTCTATATACAAGCTGTGAGTCCGCCGATATAACTGCACTGGAAAGCGCCTTTGCACATTCAGCCGCGAGCGCCGTCTTACCGGTTGCGGTGGCGCCGCATATTACAAGCACCTGCGCCATCACACAATCCTTTTGAACATTTTTTCTATCTGCGACTTGGTAAGTTTTACCGCAACAGGTCTGCCGTGAGGGCACTTCATACCCATATCGCCGTGCATAGCCTCAAGCAGCTCGTCAGCCTCCTGCCTGGTAAGCTCCATACCACCCTTGACAGCGTGCTTGCAGGCCGCCATTGCTATTTTATCCTTGAGTATTTCCTCCATTTTAACGGCTTTAAGGCCGACAAGGTCGGAGAGAAGCTCGTCAAAGAATGCCTTGAAGTCAAGGTCCTCCAGGTCGACAGGCACTTCATTTATTCTGTACGAGTTAATTCCGAACGGCTCCAAATCAAAGCCCATTCCTCGAATAATCTCTATATTTTCGTCGATAAACGAGCTCTCCTCGGGGGAAAGCGAAAAAGTATATGGCAAGAGCAGTCCCTGGCGGGGAACATTTCTGTCCGCAATCTCTGCCTTGAGCTTGTTATAAATAAGTCTTTCGTGCGCCGCGTGCTGGTCTATGATATATACGTCGCTGCCTATTTCGTACAGAAGATAGGTATTGAACAGATTGCCCTTGTAGGTGTATGAGCGGCAGGTAAACTTTTCCTGCTCTGCCTTGTGCTTTTGTTCCAGCTCCTCAGAAGTCGGCGCAGGCTGCATTTCAATCCCCGGAGCACTCACACTCATTGTGTTACGCTTTTTGAGCGCGGAATAATAGGCGTAGACGGGATAATCCTTTTCTCTGTCGACAAATTCGGGTGCAGCATAGTCGTCGTAGGCCGTCTTTTCGCCGCGGTGCTTATCGGCGTTGAAACTGTCCTCCTCTTTAAAGAGCTTTTCGTCGGGCACAGAATAGTTTGGCTTTTCTGTTGCCGACTGAGCATCTGCAGCAGCCTGACAGGGTTTCTCCGCGCCCGAAAGCTCTTTGACGGGAGCAGGAATACCCGGCTTTTCTACGGCCGTCCGACTTTGCACAAAATCTAAAGCGGAAATGCGCTTGTCTGAAAGACTATCCGCGTCCTTTTTGCCAATATTTTCAGGCTTTTCAGCAGCACTCTCAGTCTTTGCCGCAAATTCCGGACCGACAGTTTTAATCGGTTCAGACATACCTGCAGCCATTCCCTGCGAAGGCATTACAACCTGTTCGGCAGTCGACTTCACCTCAGGCAGCCTTGCATAGTCTATAACAAAATCTGCGGCGCGCGCCGTACCGTCAAGCACGCCCGAAATTACCGAGTAAACCGCGCTGTATATCGCTCTGCCGTCCGTAAAGCGCACATCCGACTTGTTGGGATGCACATTTACATCAACCATGTCGTGCGGGACATCCACAAAAAGCACGTAAAACGGGTACTGCCTCTTCATTGCGTAGCTCGCGTAGGCGTTTGTTATCGCCGAAGAAATTATGCCGTTTACTATATACCTGCCGTTTAAAAACAGGCTCTGGTAACTCTTGTTGGGTTTAAAAAAGTTCTGGTTGCCTATAAAGCCGTGTATCTTAATGCCGTTTTTTTCGGCTTTAAGCTTAAAGCACTCGGAAATAACCTTTGCACCGTAGACCTGAGCCACCGCCTCGTCAAGACCGTTGCCGAAGGACTGAAGCTTGAGTTTGCCGTCGCAAAAATATCTGAACGAAACGTCGGGATTTCCCAGAATGTAACGCGAAACGAAGTTGCGTATATCGCTCTCCTCCGCCTTTTCCGATTTTAAAAATTTGGCGCGTACGGGGGTATTGTAGAAGAGGTCGTGCACGGCAACCTCTGTGCCACAGTCGAGAGCGGCAGGCTCAACCTTGCCTATGTAGCCGTCTTCACTAACCACTCGGCAGGCCTGATTGCCCTTTGTGACGGAGGTTATCTCCGTGCGCGAAATCGAGGAGATACTCGCAAGCGCCTCGCCGCGGAAACCGAGCGTAGTAATCTCGTCGAGGTCATCCACGCTTGCAACCTTGCTCGTGGCGTGCGGAATAAAGGCCTTGCGCATATCGTCAGACTCTATGCCGCATCCGTTGTCGCACACTTTAATAAGCTGCCTTCCGCCATTTTCGATATACACAGATATCTCGTTTGCTCCTGCATCGAGCGAGTTTTCTATAAGCTCCTTTACGGCGGAGTACGGCCGTTCTATAACCTCGCCCGCAGCAATTCTGTTGTAAATATCCTTTGTGAGTATATTTATCTTGCCCATTTTACTTCACCTTTTCAACGAGATCGGAGAGCAGAAGGAAGGCCTGCATAGGCGAAAGCGTATTCATATCCGTTTCCTTAAGGATTGTTTCCACCTCTGAATAATGCTTCTCCTCTGGCTGCTCCTCTTCACTCTCTTTAAGGACTACACCCTCGCTCCGCTCAACAGCCTTTAAAATCTGCTTTGCCCTCTGCGTAACCTCCTTGGGTACGCCTGCAAGCGCGGCAACCTCTATACCAAAGCTGCGGTTTGCGCCGCCGCGCATTATCTTGCGCAGAAAGACTATGCTGCCGTTGACTTCCTTTACGGCTATTTTATAGTTCTTTATACCCTCTATCCTGTTTTCAAGCTCTGTAAGCTCGTGATAGTGAGTGGCAAACATCGTTTTGGCACCGATTCGCTGCGTTATATCCTCAATCACCGCCCAGGCAATGCTCAGCCCGTCGTATGTACTCGTTCCTCTGCCTACCTCGTCAAGAATGAGCAGACTGTGCCTCGTCGCGTTGCGAAGAATAGCCGCCACCTCTATCATCTCCACCATAAACGTACTCTGGTCGAGAATGAGATTATCGCTCGCGCCTACCCTGGTGAATATTCTGTCAGTAACGGGAATCTGCGCCGACTTTGCAGGCACAAAGCTGCCAATGTGCGCCATAACGGTGATAAGCGCGGTCTGGCGCATATATGTGCTCTTGCCCGCCATATTGGGGCCCGTAATAATCATTGTACGGTTTTCGCCCTCGTCGAGCAGAACGTCGTTGGCAACAAAGCGCTCTTTGGAAATGCTCTCGACTACGGGATGCCTGCCCTCCTTGATTATGAGCGGACTATCCGAAGATACCATCTGCGGACGGACGTATTTATTGCTCTTTGCCACCTGGGCAAAGGATACAAGCACGTCGAGGCGGGCGACCGCGGCCGAAAGTTTTTTAAGATTGTTTATATTTTTTGCCAGCTCCTCCTTAATATCGGCATAGAGCTGTGCCTCGAGTTTAAGCGCCGAATCCTCGCTTGTAAGTATCTTTTCCTCAACCTCTTTAAGCTCGTCAGTGGTGTACCTTTCGGAGTTTGCAAGCGTCTGGCGGCGCTGGTAGGTTATGGGTACTTTATCCTTAAATGACTTGGAAACTTCGATATAGTAGCCGAATACGCGGTTATAGCCCACTTTGAGCGTGCGTATTCCCGTCACGTCGCGCTCACGCGTCTCTATGTTCTGTACCAGTGAGCTGCCGTGGCTCTTTATATTCCTGAATTCGTCGAGCTGGCTGTTATATCCCGCCTTTATATAGCCGCCGTCCTTTAAATTGACGGGCGTCTTTTCGTCCTCTATCGCCCTGTCTATAAGGTCGGCTACCGCGCTCAAATCTATCAGCCCCGCAGAAATATCCTTCAAAATGCGCGAGCTGAAGCCGGAGAGCTGGAATTTTATGTTCGGTATTACGCTGAGAGAGCGCGAAAGAGCAAGACAGTCGCGCGGCATAATATTGTCGTTGGAGACTTTGCCCGAGAGCCTCTCTATATCCCTGATTTCAGAGAGCAGCTCTGAAAGAGAGAGCATTACGACGGGCGCGCCGAAAAGCTCCTCCACGCCGTCAAGTCTGTAATTGATGGCGTCTTTATCGACGAGCGGCGCAACGATACTGCCGTAAAGAAGGCGCGCGCCCATTCCCGTGCGCGTCTTGTCGAGCACACCGAGAAGAGAGCCGTATTTTTTGCCCTCTGACAGCGTCTTTACAAGCTCGAGATTGCGTATTGCGGCTGTATCGAGCTTCATGTAGCTGTCTGAAGAGACATATTTTATGCCGTCTATATTTCTGAGAGTGTGCTTCTGCGTATCATTTAAATATTCAATGAGCGAGCCCGCCGCGCATATTGCCGCTCTGTGTCCCTTTACGGAGTATGCGTCCAGAGACTTGGCACCGAACTGCTCGCAGAGAGCGCGTTCGGCCGCGGCGTCGCCATATGCCCACTCGGGATACGAAGAAAATTTAGGCAGCGCCCCGCGCGAAACTTCGGGAAGATTGCGCGAGGTCATAAGGAATTCTTCGTTGCAGATAATCTCTTTAACGCCCAGACGGAGCATCTGAGAAATGACCTGCGACACGGCATTGCCGCCGGAAAAATCGGCGGCACAGAACTCGCCCGTGGTTATGTCTGCCCAGGCAATCGCGGCGTCTTCGCCGCTTAAATAAGCGCTGCACACAAAGCTGGGAGTTTTTTCGTCGAGGTGCTTTTCGTCGGTGAGCGTGCCTGCGGTCACCACCCTTATCACATCGCGCGCAACCATACCCGTGGCCTGCGCGGGATCTTCGAGCTGTTCGCAGATTGCCACCTTCTCACCCATCTCAACGAGCTTGGCAATGTATGCATCGGCCGCGTGATAGGGCACTCCGCACATCGGCGCGCGCTCTTCCAGCCCGCAATCTCTGCCCGTAAGGGTGAGGTCTAGCATCTTTGAAACTTTTACGGCGTCGTCGAAGAACATCTCGTAAAAGTCGCCCAGTCTGTAAAAAACTATGCAGTCCTTATATTTTTCTTTTATGCTGAGGTAATGCCCCATCATCGGTGAAAGTGCCATAATTACCTTCGTAAAATTGCTGTTGTCATGCGGCCTTGCGCCGCGGAAAATTACTGTTCCTATACGGCGTTGCGCCGCGGAAAAATTACTTTTTCTGTACGGCATTGCGCCGTTGAAATAAGTTATATACTGAAATCAGACAAGCCTGCCCATAAGCGAAACACCGTTCGCCTCGTCCACCTTGAGGTTGACAAACTCGCCGATTACATTCTTTTCGCTCGCAAAATACCCCATTCGGCCGAATTCGTCCCTGCCGAGGTACAGTTCGCGCTTTTTATCATAGTCCTCGCAGAGTATCTCGCAGGTCTTGCCCACATAGCGCGCACTCTGTTCCCTCGTGAGTGAATTTACCAGGAAGACAAGCTCCATTATACGCTCCTTGCACACCTCTTCAGGCACCTGGTCGGGCATACGCGCGGCCACCGTGCCTTCACGCTTTGAATAGACGAAGGTAAACGCGGAGGAAAATCCCACCTGCTTTACAAGTTTTAAAGTATCTTTGAAATCTTCGTCCGTCTCACCCGGAAAACCCACTATAAGGTCGGTAGTGACGGCGCAGTCGGGCACATATTTTTTTAAAATCTCAATCTTTTTGAGGTAATCGGCGGATGTATATTTCCTGTTCATTGCCCTGAGTATTCTGTCTGAGCCGCTCTGCACGGGCAGATGCACACAGTTGCATATCTGAGGATACTCAGAAATTACCCTGGCAAGCTCTTCGGAAAAGTCCTTGGGATGGCTGGTCATAAAGCGCAGTCTGAACTTGCCGCCAATACCTGCTATCTCACTTAAAAGCTTAGGAAACGATATGTCGTCAGAGCCGTTTGCGTATGAATTTACATTCTGCCCCAACAGTGTCAGCTCCTTGTAGCCCTCTTTGATAAGCGAGCGCGCCTCGGCTATCACATTCTCCGAACGGCGGCTTCTCTCTCTGCCGCGCACATAAGGAACAATGCAGTAACTACAGAAGTTGTTGCAGCCGTAAGTTATGTTTATCCACGCGTTGGGATAGCTCGTCCTTAAAGGGTTTTCACCCTCTACAATCTCGCCCTCGCTCGGCTGAATTTCAATTACAGATTTCTTCCCGCTCTGCCTTTCAAGTATGTAGTCCTTGAGCTTATTGAGGTTGTGCGTACCAAAGATTACGTCTACATACGGAAATTTTTTGTGCAGGATATCGGCCTTGCCTATCTGCTGGGGCATACAGCCGCCGACCGCCACTATCATATCGCGGCGGGCAGCCTTGAGCTTTTTGAGCATGCCGATATTGCCATAGGCGTGATTTTCGGCATTTTCCCTTATGCAGCAGGTGTTAAAAACTACTATGTCCGCCCCTTCCATGTCGTCGCAGGCGGTATAACCGAGCTCAGAGAGCATGCCCGCAATCCTCTCGGAATCGTGCACGTTCATCTGGCAACCGTAAGTAACAATGTGATAATGTTTGTCCATACATACAATTATATAATTTTAGAGAAGTTTTTTCAAATAAATTTGCAACAAATTCTTTATTTTATAGATACTATTTTAGATGAAGAAAGCATTTAAAGTAGTTCTTGTGCTGTCGGCGATAGCGCTGACGGCAGTAATAGCGGTTTTCGCCGCATATCTTGCCATAACAAAAGACGCAAAACTCGACGAAAGCAAGCTCACCGATTACGGAAGGTGCATAACAGTCTGCGACAAAGACGGCAAAGAGATAACAAACGCCTCGCTCTCCGCAAAACGAAAGAGCGTGCGCCTTGCCGACCTCAAAGACTACACCGTGAACGCCTTTATAGCCTCGGAGGACAGAATGTTCTATAAGCACAGCGGTCTCAACTACAAAAGAATGGTGAAGGCGCTGATTACAAACATAGGCTCGCGCTCGTTCAGGCAGGGGGCTTCAACCATAAGCCAGCAGCTCATAAAAAACACCCACCTTACGGGCGACAAGACCATTTCGCGCAAGCTTAAAGAGATAAAACTTACAAGGGCGCTTGAAAAAAAGTATTCCAAAGACGAAATTCTCGAGATGTACCTCAACACAATCTATTTCGGACACAACTGCTATGGTCTGGAGAGCGCGGCTCAGTTTTACTTCGGGACTACCGCAAACAACCTCGACCTCGCCGAGAGCGCCACGCTTGCAGGACTTTTGTCCTCCCCGAACAACTACTCCCCTTTCAAAGACGGCGAAAAATGCCTTGAGCGCAGGAACATAGTTCTGGGCGCGATGAAAAATTGCGGTTTTATAGAAAAGAGCGAGTATGACGCGGCCGTAAAGAGCAGTCTTCCGCAGCAGGTGGGTCACCGCGCAGGAGGAAACTCCGACTACCTCTCTGCGGTATTTGAAGAGCTGGAGAACATTTTTCCTGCGGCAGACCTGGTAACCGAGGGATGTAAAATAATAACCTTTATGGACGCAAATCTGCAAAAAATTGTCGAGACAAAGACGGAAACGGACGCGGCCTGCATCGTCACATCTGTTGACGGGGGCGTAAAGGCCTACCGCTCCGACATAGGCAGGGCAAGGCGACAGCCCGGCTCCATAATAAAGCCGCTGCTTGTGTACGCACCCGCCATAGAGGAAAAACTTATTTCCCCCGCAACAAAGATAGCTGACGAGCCCATAAACTTCGGCGGGTATTGCCCTGAAAATCACGATAAAAAGTATCACGGATATATAACCGCTGAAGAGGCTCTCGCAAAGAGCTACAACATTCCAGCAGTAAAAACACTCAACAGTCTGACGATAGACAAGGCGGAAAAATATGCGCACAGACTTGGAATAAAGCTTGAAGACGAAGAAAAAAACCTCTCCCTTGCCCTCGGCGGAATGAAGTACGGCACTGATTTACAGAAACTTTGCGAAATGTACAGAGCATTCCCCCGCGGAGGCAACTACACCGCAACGCGCTTTATCAAAGAGATAAAACTGAATAACGGCAAAACTATCTACCGTTCGCAAAAGAGAGAGCAGGGTGCGTTCAGCCAGGGAACGGCCTCGCTGATAAACGGAATGCTGGAAAAATCCGTAGAATACGGCACGGCAAAAAAGCTTGCAGGGAAAAATTATGACCTGGCGGCAAAGACGGGTACCTGCGGAACGGAGAAGGGCAATACAGACGCCTACTGCATATGTTACACGGGCGAGGACTGCCTTGCCGTATGGCTGGGAAGCGCGGAGAACAAACCGCTCAATGTGACCGGCGGAAAAGACTGCACAAAATTTGCGTCGGATATTTTAAACGAGCTTTATAAAGACCACAACCCACTGCCACTCGAAAAGAACAAAGGAACAGATGACATATTAATAGACAGGGCGGAATATAACGACAAAGGAAGATTTGTGCTCGCCGAAGATATCGCCCCTAAAATAAGCACCAAGCAGATAAAGGTTCTGAGCGGAAACATTCCAAAAGAACGGTCTGCACGCTTCAGCTCACCAGAAATTAAAAAACCGACGATTTCTACCAAAAATGGCACAGTTTTTATTAAATTATGTCACGCAGAGTACTACGCATATAGCATAAAAAGAAAAAATGACACTAATGAAGAGATAATTTACGATGGTGTTTGGAAAGAATGTATCGAGGATAAAGTTGACAGCGGGAAATATATTTACACCGTAACCCCCTACTATCTGTATCAAGGCAGAAAATTTTACGGCAAAGAAGTTACTCTGCCTGCAATTAGCCTGGAAGGCAGCTTGTCACCACAGAGCGAAACACCAGATATCGCCAAAAGAGATTGGTTCAATGAATAGAAACAGTTCCCCTACCCCCAGTTTCAGATTTTTGAATAAATTTTAGCAAATAAGTTTGACATAATTTAATTTGCTTTATTTAAACAGCCTTCCCATACTGAATGGTTATTTGCAAACTGATTTATGTTTATTTTTTCTTATCACTACTTTCGTTCAACGTGAAACATTCTGCATAAATTGCTGAAATAGAGATAAATTTTACCTGCGCCAGACAGTTTTTGTGAAACAATTTAACTTGGTTTAAATGCTGCCTTAAAGCACTTATCTTCTTACTGCAATATCCGTCAGAAAATTTTGCTTGCGATTTAAGTTTTTAAAAAGAATTATTTACCTGCGCTTTTTTAAAAACTTATTTACTCCAGTTTTTTCAATAAAACTGTAATGCAAAATCAGAGTTCAATAAAATCATTGTTAAATTTTTTTATAAAAAAATGCGCCGACAAGGCGCATTTTTACTTTGATAAAATTCAATTTTACTTTGACTAAACTCTTACTCTTAATCTCTCAGCTGAGTTATCTTGATTTTTCAATATTTTAATCGGCTGTGCTCAAATTTTTATATTACACAACGCGAGCCAGCCTTGAAATTTTCAAACCTGCTGAAGTGTCAATTTCCGCCAGCCTATAAAAAATTACTGCTTTATGTGTAAACACCTGCCGCTGACTAAGCTGTTCAGCTGTTTTCAAAGGGCATGGCATTAAACAAACATTTGTTTTGTTAATATCATTTTGTTTTGTCAATATTCTTTTACTTCAAGCGTGGCAAATGCAGAGTCGAGCAACCTCTCTATATCGAGTTTAGCCTCCTCGGCAATAACATCTTCAAGCTTGGGCTTGATTATGGGGTAGTCGGGCAAAAATACCGTGCAACAATCTTCGTAAGGTCTGATTGAAACGTCGTATGCGCCCATTGCCCTGCTTCTTTCAATGATTTCGTTCTTGTCAAATCCGCAGAGCGGGCGCAGAACGGGCAAGCTCTCTATTACGCTGTTAGACGAAGTCATACCCTCGATTGTCTGGCTTGCAACCTGGCCGAGGCTTTCACCCGTGATTATGCACTGGTCGCCGTCCTTCTTTGCCAATCTTTCGGCAAGGCGCATCATAAAGCGGCGCAGAATTGTTACCATATACGCTCCGTTGCAGTGTTTGTGTATCTCTTCCTGGATTTCCTTAACAGAGATTATGGAAAGTCTTATTCCGCAGGTGTATTCAGAAAGTATTTGCGCAAGGTCGATCACCTTCTGCCTTGCCTGCATGTTGGTATACGGGTAACTGTGGAAATGCAGGCAGTCGACCTTCATTCCGCGCTTTGCAATCATATGGCCCGCCACAGGGCTGTCTATACCGCCCGAAAGAAGCAGCAGACCGCGCCCCGCAGTACCAACCGGCATACCGTCGGCACACTTTATAAACTTATTGAATACAAGCGTTTTACCGTTTTCGCGCACATCGATATTTATAACAAACTCGGGTTCGTGCACGTCAACTTTTAAATTTTTATTGTAGTCGAGCAGCCTTCCGCCTATTGCCGCACTTATCTGCGGCGATTTGAGCGGAAATTTTTTATCTGCACGATGCGTTTCAACCTTGAAAGAGCCGAATTTATCGCTGACCTCGCACGCCGCGGCAAATATCTCGTCCATATCGGAATTGACCTGATAGCCCACGCTCAAGGAGTGCATACCAAAGACCTTGGTAAGCTTTTTTACAATTTTATCAACTTCTCCGTCGTCAAATTTCTCAACGAGATACCTTCCGCTCTGTCTGCGGATTTCATGGCGGATACCCTTAAGCGACTTTTCCATATTCGCGGCAAAGGCGCGCTCGAAATATCCGCGGTTTTTACCCTTTAAATGTATCTCCGCATAGCGGATTATAATTACCTTTTCCATAGTTTACTTCATCATTTCTCTGTCTGCGCGCACAATTCTGTTCAGAATTGAGGCAGCTTGGGTAGCCTCTTCAAGAGTTGTATTGCGGCAAAAACTCAGTCTTAAAACGCCGTCGGCAAGGCTGTTTTCCACTCCACACGCAAGAATAACGCGCGAATAGCGCTTTGCCGAGTTTGATGAACAGGCCGAGCCCGTGCCTATAATCAGTCCCTCGTCGTCGCACATATGCAAAATCGTTTCGCCGCGCACACCCTCTGCAATAACGGTGAGAATGTACGGCGAGCCGTTTTCCGGCGAGAGCTTTCTGAACAAATCTTTATCGAGCAATTCCCAGAGCTTATTATTTACCGCGCGTATCTTTTTATAATTTTCGGCAATACCTGCATAGGATTTTTTTGCGGCAAGCTCCAGCATTTTTATGCCGAATACATTTTCCGTGCCGCTCCTGAGTCCGCGCTCCTGCCCGCCGCCCCAGATATAGGGCGAAATTACCAGCTTTTTCCTCTTTATGAGTGCACCCGTACCCTTGCAGGCACCGAATTTATGCGCGCTCAAAGAGTACATATCTATATCCTTTGAAAGTCTGAACGGAATTTTTGCATAGGCCTGAACGCCGTCCGAATGAAAGAGAGCACGCGGATTTTTTGCCTTTACTGCCGCCGCTATCGCGTTTATATCGTTGATTGCACCCGTTTCGTTGTTGACGTGAATTAACGAAACGAGCGAAGTCTTATCGTCTACAAGCTTCAGAAGTTCTTCAACGTCTACGCTGCCGTCAGCTTTAAGGGGCGCAAAGCGCGCCTCAACGCCCCTTCTGCCCGCTTCAAGCACGGTTGCATATACCGCGGCATGCTCGCCTGCCGTCGTGACTATGTTACCGCGCCTTCCGCCGCAGAATATCGCCTGGTTATCGGCTTCCGTTCCGCAGGATGTCACTATAAGTTCATATTCGTCCTCGTCGGCTATATTGGAGAGTATGCTTTTGCGTGCCTCTTCAAGCTCTATATGCAAATTATATCCTTCCGCATAGAGTGCGGAAGGATTAAAAAATTTTTCTTTAAGGTATTGCGCGGCGACTTCAAGGCAACTTTCGTCAGGCTTTGTAGTCGCCGCATTGTCTAAATATATCATTATATCTCTATTACGCCTTCAAACGATTGTTTAACGCTGCCTTCCAGCACAAGGCTGCCGTCTTCGAGATGCCTTACGAACAGGTCGCCGCCGCGGAGTTTTACCGTTATGACGTTGCAGTTCTGGCACATACCCAGCTCTACCGCCGCTGCCGTAACAGCCGCTGCCGCAGTGCCGCAGGCCATCATTTCACCGTTCACCCTGTCCCATACGCGGAGCTTGAGCGTAAGGTCGTTGACCACGCGCACGCACTCGATATAGGTTATTCCGGGGAACTGTCCGGAAGAGATTACGGCCTGGCCGAGGCCTTCCATGTCCACGTCGTCCACCTTGTCGCAGAAGATTGTGCAATGCTTGTTTCCGACGTCCACAAGAAGAGCATCGTAAATCGTACCGCAGTACTCCTTTAATTCAGCATAGAGCTTGCCGTCGGGATTTACCTTTTTGCACTCCGCCTTGCCGAGATTTACCGAAACCGAACTTGCCACACCGTTGAATGAAACAACTGCAAGCGTTTTTACTCCTGCACAAGTTTCAACGGTCATTTTGTCGGAATTTACTATGTGCTTATCGAACACATACTTGGCAACGCACCTTAAAGGATTGGCGGCCAGTCCAGCCTCGCTGCCATCGCGGTTGAACACCCTCATCTTGCAGTCGGCAATGTCAGACTTTTCAATCATTACAATGCCGTCGCTGCCTATGCCGTTATGTCTGTCAGAGAAGTTGATGGCCAGCGATTCGGGGCAGGTTATCTTATTATCAAAGTTGTTGAAGAATATATAGTCATTGCCGCAGCTGTGCATCTTGCAGAATGTCAGCTTGAGCTTTTGCTTACGCAGGTGGTTGATGTCCACAAGTTCGGTGTTGAACTGGGTGTACCTGCCCGCAATGCAGTCTGCAAGCGCGTTAGTCGTGTCGAGCGAGGTGAGCACTGTTATGCCGAGCAGTATTGCATGGTGATGAAGCGAAATATAGCTGGATATAGACTCCATATCCGTCTTGCCGGTATAAACTACGTAGTCAATCTTGCCTGCGTCCATAAGCTTGAATATATCGTCGTTGGTAGAAAGCCTTGCAACTTCCGTGCAATCTATACCCAGGCTGCGTATTACCTTTGCCGTGCCCTTTGTTGCATAGAACGTCAGGCCGAGGTCGGCAAACTTTTTGACTATATTTACAATTTCGTACTTATCCTGGTCATTTATGGTGAAGTAAATGCCCGAAGGATGCTGCTTTGTGGGGTGCTTCATATTGAAGCCCGCAGATACGAGCCCCTTGAAGAGCGCCTCCTCTATCGTCTTGCCTATGCCGAGCACTTCGCCCGTAGACTTCATTTCGGGTCCAAGCTGAGAGTTGACGTCGTTGAGCTTTTCAAACGAGAACACGGGAACTTTTACTGCAACGTAGGGCGAGTTGGGATAAAGTCCCGTGCCGTAGCCCAGGCGCTTCAGCTTCGCTCCCACCAGAATTTTCGTTGCAAGCTCTACCATGGGCACGCCCGTCACCTTGGAGATGTACGGTATTGTACGCGACGCCCTGGGATTTACCTCTATTACGTAGAGCTCGTTATGGTAGATTAAGTACTGAATGTTTATCAGACCCTTTGTCTTCAAAGAGAGCGCAAGCTCAACCGAGATGTCTACCACCTTTTTGAGCATGGCGTCGCTTAAGTTATAAGGGGGATATACGGCAATGGAGTCGCCGCTGTGTACGCCTGCGCGCTCGATATGCTGCATTATGCCGGGTATAAGCACGTCGACGCCGTCTGAAATGGCGTCCACTTCAAGCTCGGTGCCCATCAGGTACTTATCGCAGAGAACGGGGTTTTCTATCTTCTGCGAAAGAATGACGTCCATATACCTCTCTATATCGTTCTGCGTGAAGGCTATGGTCATATTCTGGCCGCCTATGACGTATGAGGGGCGCAGAAGCACGGGGTAGCCGAGAGTTTCAGCTGCGGATACGGCCTCTTCCTTGGTCATTACAGTAAGACCCTTCGGGCGGGCAATCGAGAATTTTTCGAGCAGCTCGTCGAACCTCTCCCTGTCCTCGGCGAGGTCAACGCTGTCGGCAGACGTGCCGAGTATGCGCACTCCCTTCTTGTCGAGATAGCCGCACAACTTTATAGCCGTCTGGCCGCCGAATGTGATAACTACACCGTAGGGCTTTTCCACGTCTATAACGCTCTGCACGTCTTCGGGGGTGAGAGCCTCGAAATACAGTCTGTCAGCAGTATCGAAGTCGGTGGAAACGGTCTCGGGGTTGTTGTTTATTATTATAACTTCGTAGCCGAGCTCCTTCAAAGTCCATACGCAATGAACGGAGGAATAGTCGAACTCTATGCCCTGGCCTATTCTTATGGGGCCTGAACCTATAACTATTACCCTGCGCTTTTTGCTGCGCTTTACAAAGGGCTTTGCCTCGTCGTGCTCGAGCTCATCATAGGTCGAGTAGAAATAGGGCGTCTGCGCGGCAAACTCCGCACCGCAAGTATCTACCATCTTGAACACGGCGTCGCGGTGCATGGGCAGTTTGTTGCCGGAAATCTTTTCAAGCTCCTTGTCGGGATAGCCCATCTTTTTGCCCTGCATATACTGTGCGCGGGTCATGGGTTTGCCTGCAATTTCACCCTCGAAATCTGCAAGGTTTTTAAGCTTTTCAAGGAACCACTTATCTATCTTGGTTATGTTGTGTATTTCGTCTATCGAGAAACCGCGCTTTATGGCACTGAATACCACAAACAGCCTTTCGTCGGTAAGCTCGTGTAATTTTTCGTGAATTTCGTCGTCAGAAAGCTCCATCATTTTGGGCATGTTGAGCGTTCCGAGCGAAATTTCCGCACCGCGCACCGCCTTCATTATGGCCATCTCGAACGAAGTGCCTATTGCCATAACTTCGCCCGTGGCCTTCATGCGGGTACCGAGCGTACGCTTTGCATAGAGGAATTTATCGAACGGCCACTTGGGCAGCTTTACAACGACGTAGTCGAGCGTGGGCTCGAAGCAGGCATAGGTCTTGCCGGTGACATCGTTTTTGATTTCGTCGAGGGTATAGCCGAGCGCTATCTTTGTAGCCACCTTGGCTATGGGGTAGCCCGTTGCCTTTGAGGCGAGCGCCGAAGAGCGCGATACACGGGGATTTACCTCTATTACCGAGTATTCAAAGGAATCGGGGTTGAGGGCGAACTGGCAGTTGCAGCCTCCCTCTATGCCCAGCTCTGTGATTATGTTGAGCGAGGCGGTACGCAGCATCTGATACTCCTTATCGGAGAGGGTGACTGCGGGCGCAATTACTATCGAGTCGCCCGTGTGTATTCCGACGGGGTCGAAGTTTTCCATTGAGCAGACGGTGAGCACGTTGCCCGCGCCGTCGCGCAGAACTTCAAACTCAATCTCCTTCCAGCCGCCGATGTACTTTTCAATCAGCACCTGAGTTATAGGCGAGAGCATAAGTCCGTTGTGCGCAATAATTTTGAGCTCTTCTTCGTCATGGGCAACGCCGCCGCCCGCGCCGCCGAGCGTGTATGCAGGGCGCACGATTACGGGATAGCCGCCTATTTTTTCGGCAACGGCAAGGCATTCCTCAACGGTATATGCTATATCGGAGGGAACGACAGGCTGGTTTATCTTCTGCATCGTCTCCTTGAAGAGCTCCCTGTCCTCCGCCCTGTCTATGGCGCTGAGGTTTACGCCTATGAGCTTTACGCCCCACTCGTCCAGAAAGCCCTCTTTTGCGAGCTTGCAGCCGAGCGTAAGACCTGTCTGTCCGCCGAGAGAGGCGAGCAGGCTGTCGGGACGTTCCTTTATAATTATTCTCTTTAAAGTATCTATGGTGAGCGGCTCGAGATAGATTTCGTCTGCGAGCGCCTTATCCGTCATTATCGTTGCGGGGTTAGAGTTGCAGAGCACGACGTCAAGACCTGCGTCCTTGAGGACGCGGCAGGCCTGCGCGCCTGCGTAGTCGAATTCGGCCGCCTGGCCTATGACGATGGGGCCCGAACCTATAACGAGTACTTTTTTAATATCCTCTCTCTTAGGCATGGTACTTGCCCTCCTTTATGTTGAGTATAAATTTATCGAACAGGAAGGAAGCGTCGAGCGGTCCGCCGCATGCTTCGGGGTGGAACTGAACGGTGTAGGCGTTGAGCTCGGGGTATTCAAATCCCTCGCAGGTGCCGTCGTTGGCGTTTATGAAGCTGAGCTTGCCGCCCTCCACGCTGGATGAGATAACCTCGTAGCCGTGGTTCTGGCTGGAGATGTATACCCTGCCGGTATCAAGATTTTTTACCGGCTGATTTGAGCCTCTGTGTCCGTACTTCATCTTCTTGGTCTTGCCGCCCATTGCAAGCGCAAAGAGCTGATGCCCGAGGCATATCCCGAAGATTGGAAGCTTGCCCGCAAGTTTGCGTATGTTGGAAATTATCTCCACATTTTCAGAAGGGTCGCCGGGGCCGTTCGTAAGCATAAGACCCTGCGGCTCAAGCGCAAGAATTTGTTCGGCGGTATAGTAAGAGGGCACTTTCATGCAATAGCAGCCGCGCTTTGCAAGCTCGCGCATTATGTTGCGCTTTGCGCCGAAGTCCCAGACGGCAACTTTTATGCCGTTCGGGTCGCCGAGGTACTCAACTTCGCTGCAGGTAACCGACTTTACCGCGTCTTTGATGTAGTACGAATTTACCTGCGAAAAATCTTTTAAAGGCCGCTTTGTGATTGCGGCATTCATTACGCCCGTCTCCCTCACAATTTTAGTGAGCTCGCGCGTGTCGATGCCGTAGATTGCGGGTATGCCCTTTCTCTTGAGGTACTCCTCGATAGTGCCCTCGCACCTGAAGTTAGAGGGTTTATCGCACTTTTCCCTTACGATATAGGCCGTGACCCACGGCTTCTTGCTCTCAGTATCGGCCTCTATCATTCCGTAGTTGCCTATGAGCGGGAAGGTCTGGGTGACTATCTGCCCGTAATAGCTGGGATCGGTGAGCGTCTCTATATAGCCCGTCATGCCCGTCGTGAATACAAGCTCGCCCACGACTTCCTTTTCTGCGCCGAAGGAATAACCTGTAAACTGTTTTCCGTTCTGCAACGTCAAATAAACCTTGTTGTTTTTCATTTATCCTTCCTTTCTGTGGTTAAATAATCGTATGTAAAGTTAAATGATTTGCTTTTATCTCATCAGCTTGACCATTACGGCCTTCTGTGCGTGCAGCCTGTTCTCCGCCTCGTCGAAGATTTCGTTAGCGTGAGCTTCAAACACGCCGTCGGTAATCTCTTCGCCGCGGTGAGCGGGCAGGCAGTGCATCACCATTACGTCCTCTTTGGCCTTTTTGATGTTCTTTTCGTTTATCTGGAAGCCCTTGAAAACGGCCTCTCTCTTCTGCTTCTCGCCTTCCTGACCCATAGACGCCCATACGTCCGTGTAGAGTACGTCCGCGCCCTCTATGGCAGAATTTACGTCTGAAGTTATGGTAAGAAGTCCGCTCTCCTTTCCCCACTTGACAAGTTCGGCGTCCGGCTCGTAACCTTCGGGGCAGGCAACGGTGAAGTTCATTCCCATCTTTACAGCGCCCACGATAAGGCTGTTCGCCATATTGTTGCCGTCGCCTATGAACGCCATCTTAAGTCCCTTGAAAGTACCCTTGTACTCCCTTATGGCCATAAGGTCGGCAAGCACCTGGCAGGGATGGCAGTAGTCGGTAAGTCCGTTGATTACAGGGATAGTGCCGTATTTTGCAAGGTCTTCCACCTCCTGCTGGGCGAAAGTCCTTATCATTATGCCGTCGAGATAGCGTGAAAGTACGCGCGCCGTGTCCTGCACGGGCTCGCCCCTGCCTATCTGAAGGTCGTGGCTGGACAAAAAGAGCGCATATCCGCCCAGTTCGTACATGCCAGCCTCGAACGATACCCTCGTGCGGGTAGAAGCCTTCTGGAATATCATGCCGAGCTTTTTGCCCTTGAGATATTCCTTCTGAATACCATTGTTGCGTTCAAATTTAAGCTGGTCGGCGAGATTTAATATAGAGAGTATCTCTTCCCTCGAAAGGTCGCCGAGTTTCAATAAATGTTTCATCCTCTTATCACCTCGTTTAAAATTTTGAGTGCAAAGTCTATTTCGTCTTTGCTTATGGTAAGGGGCGGCAGCAGACGCACGCGGGAGTGTGCGGTAAGCACAAGCAACCCCCTCTTTACACATTCTGCGGCAATTTCCGCTGCGGGCTTTGCCGTCTTTATGCCTATCATAAGGCCAAGTCCTGAAACCTCTTCCACGCCCTCAATCTCCTTGAGGCGGGCAGTGAAATATTCGCCCTTTTCGCGCACTTTTTCAAGCAGCTCTTTGTCTATGCGCGAAAGTATGTTTATCGCGCCTGCGCACACAACCGGGTTTCCGCCGAATGTAGAGCCGTGGTCGCCGTAGCCGAACACGCCCGCACATTTTTCAAACATCATGCATGCGCCTATGGGAAGGCCGCCGCCAAGTCCCTTTGCCGTCGTCACGATGTCGGGGCGCAGTCCGTAATTTTCATAGGAATAAAGCCTGCCGGTGCGGCCGTTGCCCGTCTGAACTTCGTCGCAAATAAGAAGTATGTCCCTCTCCTTGCACAGCTTTTCTACTGCCTTCAGAAAGTCGCCGCCGAGCACGTTCACGCCGCTCTCGCCCTGAATGCACTCCACCATTACCGCGCAGGTATTTTCATTCATGCAGCTCTCTACGCTTGCCGCGTCGGCGTCTGCATACACAAAACCTGCGGGGAACGGACCGTAGTATTTATGAAAACCATCCTGGCCCGTGGCAGCGAGCGTTGCGAGCGTTCTGCCGTGGAAGGAATTTTTAAGCGTTATAATCTCCTTTCTCGAAGGTCCGTAATTTATTTCGCCGTACTTGCGCGCAGCCTTTATTGCGCACTCGTTGGCCTCCGCGCCGCTGTTGCCGAAGAACACCTTTTTTGCGCCCGTCCTGCCACAGAGCAGCTTTGCAAGGTCGGCCGCGGGTTCGGTGTAGTAGAGATTGCTGGTGTGCTGAACTTTGTTGAGCTGCGCAATCACCGCCTTTTTCCACTCTTCGTCGTTTACGCCGAACACGTCCACGCCTATACCGCTGCCGCAGTCTATGTACTCCTTTCCGTCAAAATCGTACAGCCTGCATCCCTTGCCGTCTTTAAAAGCGACGGGAAAACGCGAGTATGTATTTGCTATATATTTTTTATCTTCCTCTATGATGAATTTTCCGTCCATCTTACTCTCCCTGGCGCCGCCCGCTTACAAAATTGCGGCGCACCGCCGATACAATAACCTGAATTTACTGCAAGATACCGGGATTTTACTGCCCGATACTAAAATAAAGACTGATTTAAAGCAATAAATCAGTCAACTGTAAAACATGGTGCCGCTGCCTTCTTCAGACAATATCTCCACCAAAATGGAATGGTAAACCCTTCCGTCGGTTATGAACACCTTGTTAACTCCGCGGCGGATGGCCTCTTTGCAGCATTCAATTTTAGGAATCATTCCGCCCGATATGATGCCCTGCTTTACAAGCGCGGGAATATCGGAAACGTAAACTTTTTTAATCAGACTTTCGGGGTCGTCCTTATTCTCCATAAGGCCCTTAATGTCGGTCATTAAAATGAGGCTCTCTGCGCCAATCGCACCAGCTATGGCTGCGGCGGCCGTATCTGCGTTGACGTTGTACACGTTGCCTTCGCCGTCGAAACCTATGGGCGCAATTACGGGAACATAGCCGATGCTGAGAACGTCTTTTATGATGTCGGCATTGACATTTACTATTTTTCCGACGAAAC
This sequence comes from Candidatus Coproplasma excrementigallinarum, assembly GCA_018714625.1. GTDB lineage: Bacteria > Bacillota > Clostridia > Christensenellales > Borkfalkiaceae > Coproplasma > Coproplasma excrementigallinarum. Next base: position 53,200 of record DVNE01000009.1, on the reverse strand, counting down.
CGAGGTCATCAGAGAGCTTTTCGCACCTGAGCATATGCCCGTCTTCGCCGCAAAGGCCGATGGCCTTGCCGCCTGCCGAACACAACATATCCACGAGCGACTTGTTGACTTTGCCCGCAAGCGCCATGCGCGCTATCTCGGCCGTGTCTTTATCGGTATAACGCAGGCCGTTGACAAATTTGGGAACAATGCCCATCTTCTTGGAAATATCGGAAATATCCGGCCCGCCGCCGTGAACTATCACAACAAAAATGCCGAGCGCGTTCAACACGGCAACGTCGTTCATTACCGAAGCTTTAAGTTTTTCGTCGGTCATGGCGTTGCCGCCATATTTTATGACTATAATTTTGTTATAGTATTTTTTGATGTACGGCAGAGCCTCTATCAAAAACTCGGCCTGTTCCTGTTTGTCCATCAACAACCCCGATTGTGCAGAGCTATTTGCTCCGATTGGTCTTTATTAAGTGACGCGCGGCTGCAAAGTATAGCTGTTGGCAGCTCTCCGCGGTGTATTTTTTGTAATTTATTGCGCTCCGACTTTTTATCAGGTGCGGTAGTCGCCGTTTATTTTGACGTAATCGTATGTAAGGTCGCAACCCCATGCAGAGGCTTTATATCTGCCCGAATTGAGACAAATGTTTATCTGTATTTCGTCGCAGGAAAGCACTTTTTTTGCAAAATCCTCGTCGAAGGGAACGCCCCTGCCGTCCTTGCACACAGGCAGTACGCCCGCTGCGGAGGTAAAATCTACATCTATTTTATCGGGGTCAATCTGCTCGCCCGAATAGCCCGCAGCACACAGCACCCTTCCCCAGTTTGCGTCCGCGCCGAACATTGCCGCCTTTACAAGCGAAGATTTAATCACGGCCTTGGCAACATTTTTTGCCGCCTTCTGCGACTTTGCTCCCTTTACGTTGCACTCCAAAAGTTTGGTAGCGCCCTCGCCGTCCTTGGCTATCATGCGCGAAAGCTTTACCGTGCAGTAGTGCAAAGCGCGCTTGAAGGCGTTAAAATCGGCGCCTGCGGCAGAGATTTGCTCGTTGCCGGCAAGGCCGTTGCAGAGTATGCAGCAGGTATCGTTGGTCGACTGGTCGCCGTCTATGCTGACCATATTGAAGGAAGTTTTAACATCGTCTGAGAGCGCCTTCTGAAGCATATCGTGCCCGATGCTGACATCCGAAGTTATAAAGATAAGCGTCGTGGCCATATTGGGGCAAATCATGCCCACACCCTTGGCCATAGCACCCATTCTGCACGTCTTGCCGCCGACAGAAAATTCAACGGCAACGGTCTTGGGTACGGTATCGGTGGTCATTATGGCCTCTGCAGCCGAAAGACCGCCCTCTGCGCTGATTGACGAGTAGAGCTCGTCCATTGCGCTCTCCATGGGAGTTATATCGAGGGGCTGACCTATAACGCCGGTAGATGCAACCAGAACATTGCCAGCAGGTATTCCGCTGACCTTTGTTACAAGCTCACACATCTTTTCCGCCACTTCTTCGCCGCCAGCATTGCAGGTGTTGGCGTTTCCGCTGTTGCAGATTACCGCCTGAGCAATACCGTCCTGAAGATTGCGCTTTGAAACGACTACGGGTGCGCCCTTTACAATATTCTGCGTAAAAACGCCCGCTGCAACGCAGGGTACGCTGCTGACTATCAGAGCGACATCTTTTTTAACCTTATTTTTCCTTAAGCCGCAGTGTATACCGCCCGCCTTGAACCCTGTGGGAGCGCAGACACCGCCATCTATTTCCTGTAAAAAACTCATAAATACCTTTTATCGGCTGAAGACGGGACGTATACTCAAAATGTTTCTTAAACGATTATACTCCAAAAATCACCGTCCGTCAACCGAACTTTTATATACTACAAAAGATTTTAAATATCAGTAATTTATAAAACATTTAAAATGAATGTAACTTGTCTGAAAAAAGGCACTTTCTAACTTTGCAATACGCAAAAACTGGCTGTTTGCTCCCATTAAGTAAGCAAAATTAAATAAAAAGCTATTAAATAAAAAGCTGAAATTTTTGCTGACTATTATGCAGCTCAAAGGCTTTTGAAACAGCGGAAATACCGTGCGCGCTGTACGCGGCAGAAAATGCGCAAAATCTTTACAGTCAGCATTTTATTTGCCAATGCGCGCAAAATGTCCGCATTCAATGCAAAATCTGAATACGGAACACTATCCGATTGGAGCAACAGATACAAACTAAAGCAGCAATGGCGTACGAGTTAAAACAAAATCGGGTTGACAAAGCAGCTCTGTCTAAAAAGCTCTGATACAGCATTAAAAGATTAAAGCTGAATGTCTTGGTTATAAAAAATCACCACAACCGTAAGATTATGAGCCTCTTTATGCCCCTCTTTTAAACAAAAAAACTATTTTAGTTTAACTACCGCCGTTTTTTCTGAACCTGCACGCTTGTACAGGTAACTTAACCGACCAGAATTTCAGACAAGAGAATATGTTTCGTCTATGCCGAGCATTATATTCATATTCTGCACTGCCGCACCCGAAGCGCCCTTGCCGAGGTTATCGAACACGCAGGCAAGATTAATCATATCGTCGTTGCCGCTGACATATATCTTCAGATAATTTTCACCCGCAAGCTCGTTTGCCGCCAGATAGGCGGGAATGCTCTCTTTTTCGGCCACTTTTACAAAGTTCTGCGTGGCATAGTACTCCGCAAAGAACGTTCTTATATCGTCTACGCCCAATTTTTTGAGCAAAAGATTTTTATAGAGCGGCACTGTTACGCACATTCCGCAATAAAAATCGCTGACTATCGGATTAAAGATGGGCGCGTGTGTAAGACCGCACTCCTTTACCATCTCGGGAATGTGCTTGTGCGCAAGCGTAAGTCCGTATTGCCTGGGAGAATTCAAAGCTATATCTCTTTCCGCCGCCTCGTACTGGGCTATCATCTTTTTTCCGCCCCCTGAATAACCAGTTACAGAGTGCGCAACAAATGGATAGTCTGCGCCTGCAATGCCCGACTTTACGAGCGGAGCTACAAGCGTTATAAATCCCGTTGCATGGCAACCGGGATTTGCTACGCGCTTGGCCGCAGCTATAAGCTCTCTTCTTCCCTTCTCTATCTCGGGCAGGCCGTAAACCCAGCCTTCGGCTGTACGGTGAGCTGTCGAGGCGTCTATCACCCTCACGGCGGGATTTTCAATCAGCGATACAGCCTCCCTCGCCGCGCAGTCAGGCAGACACAAAAAACATATGTCAGCCGAGTTGAGACACTCTCTCCTCGCCTCGACATCCTTGCGTTTTTCTTCGGGAAGCACTAAAATATTGAGATCATCACGCGCAGAAAGCCTATCGTAAATCTGAAGACCAGTAGTCCCCTCGCGTCCGTCAATAAAAATGTTATACATATCAGAAAGCAAAGGCGTTTACGGCATGCCGCAACAAATCAAACAGCACTGTACTGCACATTTATATCACAGCAATTTTGTGCCATACAATATAAAGTACAGTGCGCACAATCACGCCGCGCTGAATATGTTGAATTGGTTGCGCCACAATCTTTAAAGGGTAGTTACCCGTCCGCGCTGTATGCGGCACATTTTTATCCGATAAAGCATTACAACGCGGCATCTTAAGCACGCGTCATAAGCCCGGACATCGGCACAACGCATCAAAAGCACCACAGCTGCATCAGTGCGGCATGCACGCCTTAAATTATATAATAATTACTTAAGCTTCTTTTCGTCGAGCAAAGCTTTTATCTTGATGGGAAGTCCGAACAGATTGATAAATCCGTTGGCGTCGGACTGGTCATAGCAATGGTCAACGCCGAAAGTAGCTATATCTTCGCTGTAGAGCGAGTTGGGAGATTTAATGCCTGCGCACATTACATTGCCCTTATAGATGCGCAGCTTAACGTCGCCGGTAACCGTCTCCTGGGTTTTATCTACAAATGCGTCGAGCGCTTCGCGCAGAGGCGTGAACCACTGTCCGTCATATACCATCTCGCCATACTTTACGGCTATGAGTTGCTTGTAGTGAGCTGTAGCCTTGTCGAGGCAGAGCGACTCCAGCATCTCGTGTGCGGCATAAAGAATTGTGCCGCCGGGGGTTTCGTACACGCCGCGGCTCTTCATTCCGACGAGTCGGTTTTCAACCATATCGACTATACCTACGCCGTTCTCGCCGCCCACTTTATTGAGCTTTTCTATGAGGGAAACGCTGTCAAGTTCCTGCCCGTCTATTGCGGTGGGAACGCCCTTTTCAAAATGAATGGTGAGATATGTGCTCTTGTCGGGCGCCTTCCAGGGCGAAACGCCAAGCTCGAGTATTTTGTCGTACTGAGGCTCGTTTGCGGGGTCCTCGAGGTCAAGACCTTCGTGAGAGAGATGCCACAAATTCCTGTCCTTGGAATAGTTGGTCTCCCTGTTTATCTTGAGGGGAATGTTATGAGCTTCGGCGTAGTCTATCTCTTCGTCGCGGCTCTTTATTTTCCATATGCGCCAGGGGGCTATGATTGTCATATCGGGCGCAAAGGCCTTTATTGCAAGCTCGAAACGAACCTGGTCGTTACCCTTACCCGTGCAGCCGTGGCAGATAGCGTCCGCACCCTCTTTTTTAGCTATCTCCACTATCCTCTTTGCAATTACGGGGCGCGCAAACGAAGTACCCAGAAGGTACTTATTTTCATATACCGCACCGGCCTTCATTGTGGGATAGATGTAATCTTCGATAAATTCCTTGCGGAGATCCTCTATATAGAGCTTTGATGCGCCCGTCTTGAGCGCCTTTTCCTCGAGGCCGTCAAGCTCGGTAGCCTGACCAACGTCGCCGGAAACAGCTATAACTTCGCAGTTATCGTAATTTTCTTTGAGCCAGGGGATAATGATTGAGGTATCCAACCCGCCCGAATACGCCAGAACAACTTTTTTGATCTTCTTTTCCATATCGCAATTCGTCCGAAATATGTTATTTGAAACGCTATTTTGCGTTCCATCCTGCAAATTATACAATATACGGAACTCATAGTCAAGCGTTTAAAGGGTATAATTTGTATATTTTATAAAACAATTTGTATAAATATACTATTATAATGAATTTACGCCGCATATTTGAATAAGTATGCAGCTTGGCAAATTTTGCCGCCGCTTCAGTACATTCTTGCAAGAAAGGCGTACTCTTTCAGGCGTGAACGCAGCTTTTTCCAGTCGGGAACAAACGCCGAAACCGCTCTCCAGAATGCCGCCGAGTGGTCGTGATGGACGGTATGGCAAAGTTCGTGTACCATAACATACCTCTGCAACTCTTTCGGGAGCATCAGAAGTTTGAAGTTAAAAATAATTTCGCCGCCCGCGCTGCACCTGCCCCACATACTCTTCATAGAGCGGAAGCCGACCGAGCGGCTTTTAAGCCCAGTAAGCGCCTCCGTTGACGAAAATTCGGAAAGAAACCAGCCGCCCAGCGAATTTACATACGCAGTTTTAAAAGATTTGATTGAGGCAACGTGAACGCCGCATTCGTCTATAAAATTTCTGCCGCCCAAAACTACAGGGACGAGTTTGCCGCAAACGTAGGCTTTATCATAACTTTTAACGCAAGGCAGGGCGAGAGAATTGGCATTGTTGAAAGAAATGACCTTTTCTATCCAGTCGGCCTTTTCACTCAACAATTTTTCAACCTCAGCCTGGCTTGTCCTAAGAGGAACGCGCACATATACAAGGTTATCTTCCGTCACCTTTATTGAATAGGTGCGTCGCTTGCTTTTTATTATTGTATATCTGAACCTGCCTTTATAATCTGAATACTCTACCATAGTGACCCAAAAAATTACTAAAAATTATAGTCATAACCAACTGCGGCAAAAAATAAAGCACTTGTCTGTTGCCTATGCTTCATAAGGCAACTTTTTTAACGTAAAGCGCTTTGAGCGCTTGTAGGCATTGAAAAAAAACGCTTTCAACGCCGCCCACGCAACAGCATATTTAAGCGCCGAGGCTGACTTATCAAGCGAAATCAAAATTTTAACCCTGCCGCTCAATAGGATAGCAACCCGCGCACTTTAACGGACAGCAAGCAGCGCTTAATCATACAGCTCCCTCTCGTTATCAGACAGCAACCCGCACACTTTAACAGTTTACATAAAACTGCCTGCCGCGGAAGTAAACCGTTGCAGGCAAGAAAAAATATATCATTGCAATGTGCGCCTATGTACAGCAAGGCGCGTTCTGTCGCCAAATCCAAAACAACAAAATCGTATCACAAGACGCGCTGTTTTAATCAGCAAAGCGGCATTTTTCAGCGCTCGCTAAAAGTAAACTTTACCCTCACACGCGGCTCGCCGTCAACACGCCCCTCTATAACAGAGGTGTTTCCCTCGTCCGCACGGTAGAACTCTATAAGCTCGCCGTATTTGCACTGTTTTACATAGGTTATGAGCACCTTTTCAAGATGTTTATTTTCCAATTCCTGCACACTGAAGGCGTCCAGACACATATCGGCATACTTTGTATTGTTGACGTGGTTATAATGGTCGTAATCAGAATATGAAACATACTTTTCGTACTTCTTTTCCCCGTCCTTGAGCGGCAATATTCGCCAGGAGTTGAACTCCACCGCGTGAGTATCGTTATATCCTCGGTTTGTACCGTCCCCGAAAAATGCGCTCGTGGGCAGAATGGAAAAGGTCGCAAGATCCACCATGCACCAGCGCGTAGTACCGACGCCTACCTTCTCTTTACCCGAATACAGCTCGAAATCCCTTATGAAGATGGTATTTTTAGGCGTACGCGGCCAGGTGTGAACGGTCAGCTTTTCCTTAAGCTTTATGGGGCGATACAGTTCGATATACCAGTTGGCGAGGATAAAGCCTATGCCCTTGGGCGAGATGTCGTCATAGCCGAACCCGAGCTCGTCGGCAGAATAGCACGCCGACTCCTCAAGCACGGACAACAGCGAGGAAAGCTTGAGTTCGTCTTTAAAATCTACGTCTGTGTATCTTATATCGTATGTGTGAATATTCCTGTACATAATCGTCACCTTTTTATGTCTTTACAATATTTTAGCACCGCTGCAATTAATTGTATCACCATTGCACGTAAAAGTCTAATAAATTGATTAATTTCTGCCAGGTTGCAGTAAATACTTTAAATATGAGGTAAAATTTATCTGATTATGTATGACATAGTACTATGAATTCCGTTCAAACTATTGACATTTTACGCCATTTTATGATACAATTATATCAAATTACGGGAGAAGTGCAATGGACGAAAATACCGAAGAATTTGAAGGCGAGGCCGGCAGAAGTTCGATAAGCGCCGACCTTATAAGGGGACACATAAATACTATAATTCTGCGCTCCCTCTACGACCGCGACAAGTACGGATACGAGATAATTACCGAGATAAACGAAAAGAGCCACGGGCAGTACACGCTCAAACAGCCCACGCTGTACAGCGCGCTTAAAAGGCTGGAAAACCAGGGCTATATTCAGGCTTACTGGAAGGCGGACGAAGTTTCTGCCGGCGGCAGAAGAAAGTATTACCGCCTTACCGACAGCGGCAAGGAGATTGCCGAGCAGAACCGCTCCGAGTGGGAATATTCGAGAACGGTTATAGACAGCCTGATATCTGACAGAAATTTCGATTTCAATCAGCCCGCCCCCACGCCCGTCGATTTTAAAATTTTAAAGCAGGCCACTTCCCGCGTGCCCGTACTGCACGGCGAGGGCGAAGACGGCGAGGAAAAGGCTGAAGCGAAGAGCGAGGAAAAAGAAAACAGTCCCGAAGAAAAGTCAGGCACGGATAACCCCGTTATAGAGGCGCGCACCTACACCGTCTCTGACGAGAGTTCGACCGTCTACATAGACGACCCTTTGAAGGCCTCTCAGGATAACAGCAAGCCCGAGGAACAGAACGATAATAAGAGTGACGGGCTCTATTCTGCTAAAGCTGAGAAGGCCCTCGAATACTCGGAGCTTATTTCAGAAGGCAATTCCTCCACGCAGACAAATTCTGCCGCTTCTGAATACACTTCGGAGAGCGCTCCTAAAGAAAATACCTCAGACCAAACGGACAGCTTACAGGACGCCTCGGAAAATTCAACCGACACAGTTGCAAGTCCCGCTACTGAAACTGCGGCTGAAAGCAATACTCTCAGGACAGAGACAAGCGAAGAGGCCGCAACGCAGACATCTGAAACGGCCGCAAAGAACGAAACTGCAGAGATGTACAGCGAAGTAATACGCCGAGAGATACGCGACACCATACGCGAGGAGCTGAACGCAGCAGTACGCGACCTCCCTGCCGCCTCGCAGGAGAGTTACAGCGAGCAGACTACATATTCAGAGACTGTAAACGAGCCGTACGCCCAGCAGGTACAGCGAAACCCGCAGTATGCTGCCCCCTCACAGGAAGAAAAGGCAAGATATGCCTCACAGCTTTCAGCGTCAGAGGAAAATGATGCCCGCAAACGCGCGCACGAAAATTACCTCAAGCTTATATCCGGCGACGAGAAAAAAGAAGAAGACAAGATGCCCTATGCCGACAGCATAGACACATCCAGGCTTATATACAACGCCCGCCCCGAGCAGGAGCGCGACTACAAAAACCTTATAGACAAGCTTTTTGCAAATACTCTTAAAAATACTCCTGCACCTGCTCCCGCCGTTCAGGAAACAAGACAGGCTGAGCCTGCTCCACGGGAAGAGCGCGTAGCAGATACAGAATATGCCCAGCCGCAGCGCGAAGAGCGCGTTCAACCGAGATATTCGTCCTACTCCGACGCAAACAAAAAGGCCGCGTCTGACGGTCTTAAGATAAGCACCTCCGAAGAGGCCTTTGCCGCTGGAGTTGCAAGGCAATCGACTTACAACAAGGGCGCAACGCTGTTCAAGTGCTCGCTTATAATCGGCGTGATAATGCTACTTGAGTTTACTCTTACACTGCTGTTCATGAACGAACTGCACGTTTCGATTGCCTATCCCATCATAATACTTTCGCTGGGACTTGCTCTCGTGCTCGTATGCGGAATACTGTTCGGCGCAAAGTACGGCAACCATATGCGCAAACCGACCAGTCTGAGGTATATTTCTACCGCATGCATAATTACCATTCTGCTGATTTGTATAATAATTGTGTTTGCGATTGTTATAAACGTCAACTGGTCCGAATCGATGGACGTGCTTGCAAAGATAGTAATCCCCTGCATTATAGCGCTGAATATACCCATATTCACACTGAGCTTTTATCTGTTTACAAAGTAATTCAAAGGTTGAATTTACAGAATATTTTCTCATATATGATATTAAGCCCGACCGCGGCACTGCCGCGGTCGGGCTTTCAACTTAAACAATAAACTTCCAGGAATGCAATTTTACATTAAAGTATAGAGAAAAAACCTCTGCCCGCCTTCCGCCTCGCCCGAATATAGTTTTTACATTAAAAAAGCAGAGGCACAAAACCTCTGCTTTTAATTCCGAAGATAAAATTATTGCTTACTTTGCGTATTCCACGCTTCTGAATTCGCGGATAACGTTTACCTTTATCTGGCCGGGGTATTCGAGCTCGGATTCAATCTTCTTGGCAATATCCTTTGCAAGGAAGAGCGCCTGAGCATCGTCTATCTGGTCAGGTTTAACCATTACGCGCACCTCTCTGCCCGCCTGAATGGCATAGCTCTTATCCACGCCGCGGAAGCTTGAAGCTATCTCTTCAAGTTTTTCAAGACGCTTTACGTAATTGGTGCCCGTCTCCCTTCTTGCGCCGGGCCTTGCGCCCGAAATAGCATCGGCTGCGGCAACGAGTACGGCCTCGACCGTTTTGGGCTCTACGTCGCCGTGGTGCGCCTCTATGGCGTTTACAATGTTTGCATTCTCTTTATATTTTTTTGCGAGGTCTGCGCCCAACCTTATGTGGGTACCTTCCTGCTCGTGGTCGACCGCCTTGCCTATATCGTGCAACAGTCCTGCACGCTTTGCAAAATTAACGTCGAGCCCGAGTTCCTGCGCCATAAGTCCCGCCAGAAGAGCAACCTCAATTGAGTGCTGATATACGTTCTGGCCGTAGCTCGTTCTGTACTTGAGCCTGCCTATAAGCTTGATAAGCTCGGGGTGCAGACCGAAAATGCCGACTTCAAACATAGCGCTTTCGCCTGCCTGCTTTATCTCCTGGTCAAGTTCCTTCTTGACCTTTTCAACCGTCTCCTCAATGCGTGCGGGGTGAATTCTGCCGTCGGCAATGAGCTTTTCAAGCGAAAGCCTTGCGACTTCCCTTCTTATGGGGTCAAAGCCCGAAAGAATGACAACTTCGGGAGTATCGTCGATTATAAACTCTATGCCTGTGGCATTTTCGAGGGCGCGTATATTCCTGCCCTCCCTGCCTATTATCCTCGCCTTCATATCGTCGCTGGGGAGCGATACGGTGGATACAGTGGTTTCAGAGGTATGGTCTGCCGCACAGCGCTGGATTGCAAGGGTGATAATCTTCTTGGCTTCGTTTGTAGCCTCTTCCTTTGCAGTCTGCTCTATATTCCTGACCTGGAGTGCCACGTCGTGGCGGGTTTCGTCGAGAATTTCGTTTGAAAGGAGGGTTTTTGCCTCTTCCTTGGTGAGCTGCGCAACCTTTTCGAGTTCCTGAACCATCAGCTCGTGCTGGTGATTGACCTTATCCTGAGTTTTTTTAATCTCCTGCTCACGATTGGCAAGTTCTTTTTTCTGCTGTTCGAGCGCGTCTGACTTCTTTGTGAGCGAATCCTCCCTCTTATCGAGATTATCCTCCCTCTGGGTGAGGCGCTGTTCCTGTTTTGTAAGCTCAGCCCTCTTCTCTTTGCTTTCGCGTTCAAAGTCGTTTCTTAATTTAAGTTCCTGTTCCTTTGCCTCTAATATGGCTTCTTTTTTAAGTGCCTTGCATTCAGCCTGAGCTTCGGCAACCATTTTTTTTGCCCTTTCGGACGCTTCGCCAAGCTCTTCGTTTGCTTTTCTGACCTTGTTCCTGTGAATTAAAAACAACACAAGAATTATTACGGCTGCAACAGCAGCCACGCCGAAGGCTACGCCAAGGCCGATTTCGGCAGCCGTAGCAAGAAACAGGGAGCTTATACCGAGTAAATACATGTAAGCCTCCTGATAATTTTGTAAATATATACGCCGTGAGAAATAGCACGCTTTATTTATCCGTACAAAGTCGCACAGTATTATATCCTTATTAATTTTACAACAAAACGCAAATAAAGTCAACGTATAGGCGGTTTTTTGTTGAAATACTTCAAAATACTTTAAAGTAAATTACATTATTGCATAAAAAAACTTTCAGACGCAAAAAAGGGCGGAAAACCGCCCTTGATTTTTTCAGTCGAGTTCGTCCAGCCACAGCGAAACGCTTGCATCCGAAGGCATGCGCCAGTCGCCGCGCGGCGAAAGAGTAACCGTGCCGACCTTGACGCCATCGGGAAGGCAAGAACGCTTGAACTGCTGGGCAAAGAACCTTTTATAAAAGTTTTTCAGCCACTTGTCTATGACATCACAGTCAAAAGTATCCTTAAAGGCAATGCGTGCTATATAGCGCACCTTTTCTGGCGAAAATCCCCAGCGCACGGCATAATAGAGGAAAAAGTCATGCAGAACGTACGGACCTACTATATCCTCGGTCTTCTGCGCTATCTGACCGTTCTTATCGGGCGGGAGAAGCTCAGGGCTTATTTCCGTGGCAAGAATTGCCTCGAGTGTAGCCTGCGCCTTACCGCCAAGCCTTTCGGCCTCAAACCTTATAAGGTGCTTTACAAGCGTTTTAGGCACTCCCGCATTTACGGCATACATAGACATATGGTCGCCGTTATATGTCGCCCAGCCGAGAGCAAGCTCGCTTAAATCGCCTGTACCTATCACAAGGCCGCCAGTCTTGTTGGCGGTGTCCATGAGTATAAGGGTACGCATACGCGCCTGAGCGTTCTCGTAGGTGACGTCGAGCTTTTCTTTATCGTGACCGATATCTTCAAAGTGCTTTAAAACGCTGCCCGTTATATCTACCTTTCTGAATGTGGCGCCAACCGTCTCGATAAGGTCTACCGAGCTTTTGAAAGTTTTGCCCGTAGTGCCGAAGCCGGGCATTGTTATGGCTATTATATCCTTGAAATCTTTATTCAGCTTTGCAAACGCCCTGCGAGTGACGAGCAGGGCAAGCGCGGAATCCAGACCGCCCGAAATGCCTATGACGGCCGTCTTTGCGCCTGTATGTTCAAGGCGCTTTACAAGCCCCATCGTCTGCAAATCGAGTATAAGTTCGGTGCGCTCCGCAAGCTTTGAGCCGCTTTTGGGAACAAACGGATACTGCGCAAAAGTACGCTCCGTCTGGCTGTTGCACTTATCTACCGTCACGGGAACGGTAAGATGCTCAGCCACGTCGCCGTTGCCGTAAAAGGCGCTTGCGCACCTCTTCCGCTCACCGTCAAGCTTATCTGCGTCTATATCGGCGAACAGCAGCCCGTTTTCAAAGAGCTTGCTCTCTTTGAGCACTGAACCGTTTTCGCATATCAGGTTATGCCCTGCAAACACCATATCGGTAGTGCTTTCGCCGTTGCCAGAATCGCAGTAAATATATCCGCACATCAGTTTGGACGACTGCATCTTTACAAGGTTGCGCCTGTACTCTGCCTTGCCTGCAATTTCGTCGCTGCATGAGAGGTTGACTATAATGTTTGCACCTGCAAGCGCGTGACGCACGGACGGAGACATAGGTATCCACAAATCTTCGCAAATTTCCGCCGAGACGGTAAACAGCGGCATACTTTGGTCGCTGAATATTATATCCGTTCCGAACGGCACGCTGTAACCTGCAATTTTTGCCGAAGCCATGCCGTCCCTTGCGGGAGAAAAGTGGCGACGTTCGTAAAATTCGCCGTAGTTCGGAATGAAGCTCTTGGGGACTGCCGCCACAAGTCTGCCGCCGTTAAAGACGAGGGCACAGTTATAAAGCCTGCCGCCGACCTCCGCGGGCGCGCCTACAAACACGAGAACGCCCTGAGGCAGATTTTCGGCAAGGTAAGACACAGCCTCGTCCGAGGCCGTTATGAGCGCGCGCTGATTGAACAAATCTCCGCAAGTGTAGCCCGTAAGGCACAGCTCGGGAAAAACTACAAGCTGCGCGCCATTTTCGGCGGCCGCCTTTGCCGCAGCCGCTATATTTTTTGCGTTATACCATACGTCGGCAACCTTTATTTCAGGGGTGGCCGCACATACTCTGAAAAAGCCGAAGCGATTCACGCCTTCTTCTCCTGAATGAGTTTATATTCCTCCCTTATAGCGGCCTCTATTTCGGCCTTTACGTCGGGATTGTTTACGAGGTAATCCCTCATCTTCTCTCTGCCCTGAGCAACCTTGTCGTCCTTGTAGCTGAACCACGCGCCGCTCTTTTTGAGCACGCCGAATTCTACGCCGAGGTCTATAAGGCAGCCTTCCTGCGAGATGCCCTTGCCATAGATTATATCAAACTCAGCCACACGGAAGGGAGGCGCAACCTTGTTCTTTACAACTTTGCACTTTGCTCTGTTGCCTATGATGCCCTCGCCGTCCTTCAGAGAATCGGCCTTGCGTATATCCAGCCTCAGCGACGCAAAGTACTTGAGCGCCTTGCCACCGGGGGTAGTTTCGGGGTTGCCGAACATTACTCCCACCTTTTCGCGGAGCTGGTTTATGAATATTACGCACGTCTTTGAGCGTGCGGTGATAGCCGTGAGCTTTCTGAGCGCCTGCGACATCAGTCTTGCAAGCAGACCGACGTGTGTATCACCCATATCGCCCTCTATTTCAGCCTTGGGGGTAAGAGCGGCTACCGAGTCAACAACTATGACGTCGACAGCGCTTGAGCGGACGAGCGATTCGCATATATCGAGCGCCTGCTCGCCAGTGTCGGGCTGCGAAATGTACAATTCGTCGGTATTCACGCCGAGGTTCTTTGCATACACCGCGTCGAGGGCGTGTTCGGCGTCTATGAATGCCGCAACGCCGCCGCGTTTCTGCGCCTCGGCTATGATATGAAGGGCAACCGTCGTTTTACCTGAAGATTCGGGACCGTATATCTCCATAATCCTGCCGCGAGGTACGCCGCCGACGCCGAGGGCAAGGTCAAGCGAGAGGCAACCCGTGGGTATGACCTCGAGGTCGGTGTTTACCGAGGCGTCACCGAGCTTCATTATGGCGCCCTTGCCGTACTGCTTTTCTATCATGGCTACGGTAGAATTGAGTGCTTTGAGTTTTTCTTCGTTCATTATATTCTCCTGAAAAGGTTTTTTACTAGTTTATTTGATGCGCTTGTACACAAGGAACAGCGCGTAATTTATGGCAGTCTTGGTTACATTCTCCCTGCCGCCGGTAAGGTTGTAGCGATACACCGATACCCCCTCCTTGAGCCCTACGGCAATGTAGCACAGGCCAACAGGTTTAGAAGTATTGTCGGACTTGGGGCCTGCAATGCCCGTAGTGGCAACAGATACGTCGCAATGCCCCTGCGAAATAAGCCCTCCCGCCATCTGGCAGGCAGTTTCGGCAGACACGGCGCCCGTTGTTTTGATGGTCATTTCGTCTACGCCAAGACGGCGTATTTTTGACTCGTTGGAATAGGTGTTCAGCCCTTCGTAATAGACTTCGCTTATTCCCGGCACTTCCACAAGCTTCTGACCTACCCCGCCGCCCGTGAAGGATTCGGCTACGGCAATTTTCATTCTGCGCAACTTGAGGAGCTGGTACAGCCGCTGTGCAAGCGAAATATTTTCAAGCGCGTAAATGTACTCTTCGAGCGCGGTGGCAAATGTGCGCACCACCTCGTCCACCATCATTTTTGAATCGCTCTCCGAATAGACAATCTCTATCGTGCAGTCGCCGAAAGTTTCGTAAATGTTGCACTCGAGCGAGGGGTTGATTTTTTTAGCCTTTTCGGCCGCCTTCAAAATTTCGGCGCGGGGCGCGCCCACCGCCTTAATGTACGACTTGCCGAATTTTTTGCCGCTCTTTTTGTTTATGAATGCCGATATCTGTGAAAGCGCGGCGGTGTTCTGGCTATCGGTAAACTGTAAAAATACCGTGCTCTCACCGCTGTCGAGCATCCAGGCCATATCGAAGGAACAGCCGTAAAGAGGCTCTAAAAACTCCTTAAGTCCGTCGCCCATTGAGCGGGGACAGAGTATGACGGTATTGGAATAATTTTCGCGGCAGTCCTTAAGCTGGTTGACAATGTCTTTGGAGCAATCGTAGCCCCCCACCGCTATTTTATCGAAATACAGCCCGTCAGAGGCGAACGCGCGCACGCACTGTTCGTACTCGGGTACATCGGAAAATATTTTTTTGTTTTTTAAAAGAACAAGGCAGTTTTTCATTGCACAATGTCTACTTTTTGAGTACCTGAATATTTTTTACTATATAGTTGATGCCTGAAAGCACCGTCAGCACTATTGCCACGGCAAAGAGTATAAGGCCGATAATATTTACCGTCTGAGCGGCTGTATAAAGCGCCTCGGAAGTGCTTTCCAACGCAAGCTCAATGAGCCCCGCGCTGATAAGGAGCACAACGATAGAGGCATCCTGGAATACAGTTTTGTATTTGCCGAATTTATCGGCCGCGATTACTAAATTCTCGCCTGCGGCAACCATACGGAAACCGCTGATTATTATCTCGCGCGCGAGGATGACGGCTACGCCGCAGCCTGCCGCAATCAGCGCCCATTCGCCCGCAAACAGAATAAAAATCTGCGGAACGGTGAGCAACACAATGAATGCAGACGCAACGAGAACCTTATCGGCGATAGGGTCGAGGAATTTGCCGAGATTGGTCACAAGGCCGTATTTACGTGCTATTTTGCCGTCGAACAAGTCGGTGAGCGAGGCGACGGCAAACACGGCAAGCGCAACGAAAAAGTGCGCCGTAAAGCCGACATAGAAAAACAATACGAAGAAAGGTATCATAATCACGCGGCTCAGAGTAAGCTTGTTTGGCAGGTTCATCATTCCCCTGCCTTTTGCAAATTGATAAAATTTATCGTCCTTGAAGCGCTCTTCGCCCGTCACTTCAGCCTGCTCTTCTGCGCCAGACTTCTTTACCTCTTCCTCGTTTTGTCCGTTCACTCTTCGTAGTCCTCCGTTCTGCCGAACAGATTGTAGCTGTCGGCTTTTTCTATGTAAACATCGTAATATTTGCCTTGCTCAGCAAAGGCGGCGTTGAAATATACAACACCGTCTATATCAGGTGCAGAGAAATATGCCCTGCCAACAAAACAGCTTTCGTCGTCCGCGACGCCGTCGCAGAGCACGCGCAGAGTTTTGCCTATATACGAGCGCATCCTTTTAAGCGATACCTCGCGCTGGATGGCGTACATGGCCCTGACGCGCTTCTTCTTGACGGCGGCGGGTATCTGCCCCTTTATTTTATAGGCGGGCGTGCCCTCCTCCCTCGAATAGGCAAAAAAGCCGCAGTTATCAGGTTTAGCCTGCTTTAAAAATTCGCCGAGAGCGGCGCTCTCTTCCTCTGTCTCCGTGGGGAAACCGCATATGAATGTAGAGCGTATGACAATGCCCGGTACTTCACGCCTCAACCTTTCTATGAGCGCGAGGTAAGAAGAGCGTGTGCCGCGTCTGTTCATCATTTTAAGCACTCTGTCTTCACTGTGCTGAAGAGGTATATCGAGATATTTTATAATCTTGGGATTATCGCGCAGCTCGGCTATGAGCTCGTCGTCAATCATTTCGGGGTAGCAATACAAAAGCCTTATGCTGCCCACATTTTCAAGGGCGGACAAGGACTTTAAAAGCCTGCAAAGAGATTTTTCGCCGTAGATGTCGATGCCGTATCTCGTCACATCCTGCGCGACGAGTAAAAGTTCGGCTACGTCGCCCAGCTTCGCAGCCTCCTGCGTGAGTTTTTCTATGGGGTAGCTGAAATAATTGCCGCGTATTTTGGGAATAAGGCAATAGGT
Organism: Candidatus Coproplasma excrementigallinarum; assembly: GCA_018714625.1. Classification (GTDB taxonomy): domain Bacteria; phylum Bacillota; class Clostridia; order Christensenellales; family Borkfalkiaceae; genus Coproplasma; species Coproplasma excrementigallinarum. The sequence continues at coordinate 36,264 of DVNE01000009.1, read as the reverse complement.
GCATTTATTGTTGCAGCCGTCGGCTATTTTGAGATAGGCGTAGTGCACGGGCGTAGTGACAACTCTGCCGCAGGTATAACAGTTTTTGCCCCTGCCGACATAGTTTGCCCTGCCCTTTTCATACGCCTCTTCAAGCGCGTCGAAGAACACATCATAATCGAAAGTGCCGAGGAACACGTCAGCCTCGGTCAGTTCGGCAAATATGTCGTCGATAAACTTCTGCGGAAGACAACCGGTGACCACGAGCTTTTCAAGCGCGCCGCTCTTTTTATACTCAGCACACTCCAGTATGGTATCTATCGCCTCTTTGCGCGAGGCCTCGAGGAATGCGCAGGTGTTGACTATCAGCACCTGCGCGCTGTTTATGTCGTTAGTGATTTCACAGCCGCGCGCGCTTATTTCAGCCAGAAGCTTTTCAGCGTCCACTCTGTTTTTATCGCACCCAAGTGAAATCAGTCCGAACTTTTTGCCCGTAAAATCAGTCATCTATGTCACCGTAGGTATTTATGAACTCTTCCTGGGAAAGCAGCACTTTCCTGGCCTTTGAGCCTTCGGATTTGGTTATGTAATTCATATTCTCCATCCAGTCTATAATCTTGCAGGCCTTCATATAGCCTATGGGGAAACGGCGCTGAATCATTGAAACTGACGCCGCGTTGGACATTACGCAGTATTTGAGCGCCCTTATGTAGGTATCGTCTATCTTTCCGCCGGGATCCTCCATCTCCGTGCCCTCGGTTATACTCGAGGCCTGCTCGGGCTCTTCAACCGTATTTATGAAGTCGGAGACGCTCTGGTCGAAATAAGTTTCGTTGTGTTCCTTGATAAAGTCGGTCACGCGCTGAACTTCGGGCGTATCTACAAAACAGCCCTGAATACGCTGCATCTTGCCCTCGGAATATTCCTTGGAGCGGAAATACATATCGCCCCTGCCGAGCAGTTTTTCTGCGCCGCCTACGTCGAATATGGTGCGCGAATCGTCGAAAGAGCCGACTTTGAAGCCTATGCGCGCATCGAGGTTGGACTTGATAAGGCCGGTAATGCAGTCTACGGAAGGTCTCTGCGTGGCAAGTATGAGGTGTATGCCCGCGGCACGTCCCTTGGCGGCAAGCTTGATTATTCTGCTCTCTATATCCTTCTTGGCCTGGAGCATCAGGTCGCCGAACTCGTCGAGCACTATGAGTATCTTGGGCAGTTTTTCTACCCCCTCCTCTATGTGCCTGTTGTATTCGTCAATCTCCTTGGTGGCAACCTTTATGCCGCCCTTGGCGTTTGCGCCCGTATCGGCCATGTCTTTGAACAGAGTATAGCGGCGCTCCATCTCTTTTATTGCCCAGTTGAGCGCCTTAATTGCCTTGTCCACTTCAAAAATTATCTCGTTTATCATAAGATGGGGCAACTTATCGTAGCTTATGAACTCAACCTGCTTGGGGTCGACGAGTATAAGGCGCAGGTCTTCGGGGCCGTACTTGTAGAGAAGGCTTATGAGCAGCGAGCTTAAGCATATTGATTTACCGCTGCCGGAAGTACCTGCAACGAGAAGGTGGGGCATTTTTCTTATATCGGGACAGATACAGTCGCCATCGAGGTTTTTGCCGAGCGCAAAAGTCAGTGAATTGGGCTTTGCATTCATAAACGAAGGCGAAAGCATCATTCCCTTCAGACCTACCGTAGTGCGCTTTGCGTTGGGCACTTCGATAGAGAGCGCACCCTTCGAGAAGTTGAGGTATGCGTTCACATTGTCGCGCTTGAGCGCCATTGCAATCGTGTCTTTATACTTGAGAAGGGCGGGTTTTATATTAGTTCTGTCGAATATTGTTACGTCGTACCTGGTGAGTGCGGGCGCAACTATTACGTCGGAGATTTCGCACTCAATCTTGAAGCTTTCGAGCGTTTCGACTATCACCCTCTTATTCTCTTCAATTTCGGCCGTGTCGGCATTGTTATGCTCGGGGTAGTCTTCAAGAAGGTCAAGCGAGGGGCGCACATACTTTTTCCATACGTGCGGCGGCTTCTTTTCTTCGGTGGGCGCAGGCGCTGAAGCCTGCTCTTCGGCCTTTGCGGCGGGCTGCGATGTTGCAGCGGGTGCAACAGGCTCGCGCCTTACGGGCGGAACATCGTTAAGTTTTTCCGTATCGGCCGAAGGCGTACTGTCGGGCTGAACGTTGTCGTCGTCGAAAAGGTCGGAGTTGCTCCTTCCGCCCCTTGAAGACAATCTTGAAAGGTCGGGCTCTATTCTGCTCTCTCCAAGCCTTGAATTGCTCGAGGAGAAGAGCGAGGAAATATCGTTTCTTGCGCCGTCGCGACCTGAAGGTGCGCCGAAGTCCTGCGAAGTTCCAGAAAAACCTGCCCTGCGGACGCCGTCTGAGGGCGTATCCGTTTCTTCGCGCCTTAAAATATCGTCCCCTCTGCGCGAGAAGTCGTCTGAAGAACCGGATGTGTTCTGAATGCGCGAAGCATCGCCGTTTATGCCCGATAAATCAGAAGAGTTGTCCTGCTCCTGTCCGCGGAGCATATCATCCCTGCGCGAGAAGTCATCAGACTGGCGAGAAGTATTCTGCATGCGCGAAACACCCATGTCGCTTTCCGATCTGCGCAGTGACTGACCGCCAAAGAGTTCCGAGCCGGAAATTCCGCCGCGGTCAGAGACATCTCTGCGGGAGATGTCGGTATCCTCCCTGCGGGAGAAATCTGCGGACGAGAAATCGTTTCTGCGCGTGAGGTCTGCACCGCCATCCTCCCCTCTGCGGGTGAGATTGCGCGACAAATCCTCTCCGTTTTCAGAATTCGGCTGCTGAACGGGCTGCTCCCCTCTTGAAGAAGAGAAGAGCGTATCGTCAAGACGGCGGGACTCTGCTCCGCGCACAATTTCGCCGCGGCTCAAGTCGTTTGCGCCCGAAAGTTCGGAACTGGTCTGGTGCTCGGAATAGGGCGAAGAATAGTCGGCTCTGCGGCCTGAAAGGGGCTCGGGGGGCTTCATATATTCGGGCGTATCTGTACCCGATGCGGCCGCCTGGTTGGCAGAACTATCATCAGATGAGTAATCGGGCTGTTCGCCGAACTCAGTTTCGGGAGCACCGAAATCAATTTCATCGTCCTGCGCATACTTTGAAGTCTGCTCCGTCTGTGCGGCGGGCGCTTCGTATGAAGAAGAGGTTGGCGCAGATGTAAAATCGCTCTTTGCCTGCTGCGTGCCATCCTCGTAAAACTTCGTAGCAGGGCTGTCGCCGTACAGCATATCGCTGTGCGAGGGCGAAGGCTGCGCCTGAACGGACTGCTGGTATGCATCCGTGTATGTGACGGGCTCTACGCTTGCTCCGCTCTTCTTTTTGCCGTCTGAAAAGCTGCGCAGATAGTCGCCATCGTTTCTTATGGGATGATTGAAGTAGGAATTTTCGTCGAAAATGCCGTTGCGTCTGTAGCTTTCGGCGGCAAACTCGTCGCGGTCAAAAATTATCTTTTTGCCGAGTTTTTCGGGCGAGAATTTGTTATCTTCGGCAGGCTGTGACTGAACGTGCTGGGCCGTAAAATACTGCTGCGAGCCATTCTGCTTGTTGCCGTACAATACCGAACGGGCATAGTCGGAATCTGAAAGGTCACCGTGCGCGGCAGCCTGCTGTTCGGGCTCTGAGGACGAATAGTTGTAGCTACTATATGCAGCTTCGTCCTGTGCGTAAGGCTGATACTGCGGCTGAACATACTGCTCCTGCGCGGGCTGAGAGTACTCCTGCGGCTGTGCGTACTGCTGCTGCACAGGTTGTGCAGGTGTTTTTGCTGCTGTGTGCTCCTCCGCTGCACCGTCTGAAATTACCTTTTCGGTGCGCGTTGCCGCAACGGCGCGACCCTTGCCGTAGGCCTTTAAAAAAGCGGTCACGGTAAAGTACCCGCCAAGAACTGCGAGTATGGAAAAAATTATGTACGAGCCGACAAACGTAGTGACAAGCGTTACGGGATATACGAGAAGAGCGGATATGACGCCGCCAAAGGTATACGAAGGGAAACCTTCCGCCGCAACGAGATAGCACTTAGAAATATAGCTGCCGTCTACGGCAAAATCACGCGTGGAAACGGCGTGAAAGAGCAAAAACAGAGCATAAACCGTAAGCGCGAGAATTATGGCGGGGCGTACCTTTACCCTTATCTTCTTTTCAGCCACCAGCCACACGCCGAGATAGGCAACAAGCGCCATTACAAGAAAACATCCATAGCCGAATGTTCCGTACATAAAAGTACAGATTGCACTGCCGAAGCCTGCAAAAATAGTGCTGCCGCTGAAAAGGGCAAGCGTAACTATTGCGCAGAACAGCAGTATGGTCATGCCAAACGTTTCCCTTGTAAAAATTAAAGATTGTCCATTACCGGAATTTTTATTTTTCACTTTTGAATTACTCCGAGGCGGAATTTATTTCCGCAGAATTTTAAGCATATGGTAACAGATATAATTATATCATTTCGCCGCGGAAATAACAACAAAATGAACGCTTGTTTTTTAAAATTATATAAATAGCCACGCGTGCGCGCCTGCGACGAAAAATTTGACTTATACCTCCACCCGCAGCTATTGCCGCCAGCCCGCCGAGACAAACAGCTCCCGCGCGGCTTAAATATTCTGAAACAATAAGCAACAACGCAAGAAAAATGAAAACGGGCGCGCCGAACGGCGCGCCCGTAACATTTCACAATTAATCTTAAAGTTTTGTTTTGCCCTCTTCGGCCTGAATTATACTGCCTTCGTCGTTCCAGCTGTACATCTTGCGGATTTCTGCGCCCACCTTTTCGAGCGGCTGAGCAGCCTCCAACGCGCGCTTTGCATTGAAGTGCGCGCGGCCGTTGTTGTTCTCTGCAATCCACTTAGACGCAAAAGTGCCGTCCTGAATTTCCTCGAGCACCTTCTTCATCTCCTTCTTGGTCTCGTCGGTTATGAGCCTCTTGCCCGTCTCATAGTCGCCGAACTCGGCGGTATCGGAGATGGAGTAACGCATCATTGAAAAACCTCCCTTGTATATGAGGTCTACAATGAGCTTCATTTCGTGTATGCACTCGAAATATGCGTTCTTGGGGTCGTAACCGGCCTCAACAAGCGTTTCAAATCCCGCCTTCATAAGCGCGGTAACGCCGCCGCAGAGCACGCACTGCTCGCCGAAGAGGTCGGTCTCCGTTTCGCACTTGAAAGTCGTTTCAAGCACGCCCGCACGCGCGCCGCCTATGCCTGCCGCATACGCCAAAGCTATGTCGAGCGCCTTGCCGGTATAGTCCTGCTCTACCGCTACAAGGCAGGGAACACCCTTTCCGTCCTGGTATTCAGAGCGGACGGTATGACCGGGCCCCTTGGGCGCAATCATGAACACATCTATATTCTTGGGGGGAATTATCTGCTTGAAATGAATGTTGAAGCCGTGCGCAAACGCAAGCGCAGCGCCGTCTTTAAGGTTCTTTTCTATGCTCTCTTTATAGACCTTTGCCTGCCTTTCGTCGTTGATAAGTATCATTACGACGTCTGCCTTTTTTACCGCCTCTGCAACGGTGTAAACTTCAAAGCCGGCAGCAACAGCCTTGGGCCATGACTTGCCCCCTTCATGCAGACCGATGACTACCTTTACGCCGCTGTCGCGCAGGTTGAGCGCGTGGGCATGTCCCTGACTGCCGTAACCTATAACGGCAACCGTCTTGCCCTTGAGTACGTTAATGTCGCAATCCGACTGATAATATATTTTTGCCATAACAGACCTCCGTTCCTGGATTATTAGTTTATATAATTATACCCGCTATATTTTTTCAAGTCAAGCATATTTAAAAAAATACCTATAAAATATTGCATAACTATGCAAAGTAGTATATAATGAAATCAGAACAAAGGGAATTTACGGCATGGAATATTAAAAATCTATTCAAAACGGGTATAAAACAGCATCGGCACAGCTGCATCGGAGCTTTACGCAAAGCTATAAAAAAAGCTTTAATTTTGCACCCGAAGGCAAGCATTTAGACTACCCGAAAAATATTTTTCCCCCGTAAAAAATTATCGGACTATGGAACACATAACAATCAATTCACTTACAGTTCTACGCGGACTGCTCAAAGACGAGCTCTTTCTTGCATTTATCAAAGCAAAAGAACACGAAGGCGAAGATACGGTTTTCTCCTACTACGGGGAATTTTTCAGCAAACTGTATTCTGCGGGCGCAGAATGTGATTTTGCCGCATATGTCAGCAATGCCGTGCTTACCGACGAAAACGCTTTTTCGCGCTGCTGCGCGGCAGGCAAAGCACCTTCGCCATTCGTTATAAACGCATACCTTAACGATATTGACCTCATATTCGGATACATCGCCGAACCCGCCTGCAAGCAGGGCGAATACTTTGCGGCAGGCAAACCGCTGCCCATATTCGACCGCTCTAAGGGCGCAGCCGTACTCGTTGCGCGGCTGAAAAAGTTCTATAAAAAACACGGCTGCGGAATGTTCATAAAGCACCGCGCCTTCGGATACAGCGACGGCGAGCTAATCCCCATAGAAAACCCTTCGCGCATAACGCTTTCCGAACTTAAGGGTTACACCCTGGAAAAGCGCACGATAGAGAGCAATATCTTAAGCTTTCTGCACGGACTTCCATACGGAAATATGCTTTTATATGGCGACAGAGGCACGGGCAAGTCCTCTACCGTGCACGCAATGCTGAACAGGTACTTTGAAAGCGGCCTGAGGATAGTTGAGCTCAACAAGGAAAATATGCTCGACTTGCCCAAGCTCAGGCAGATACTCTCCTCAAACCCGCTGAGATTTATTATCTTTATAGACGACCTTTCTTTGAACGAAGGTGACGATAAAATTTCAGGACTGAAGGCCGCGCTGGAAGGCTCGGTTGCAGGCAAGACGGATAACACAATGATTGTTGCAACCTCCAACAGACGGCACATAGTAAAAGAGAGCCTTTCTGACAGAGAAAATTCCGTCCATGTGAACGACTCCCTGCAGGAACAGCTCTCCCTTTCAGACAGATTTGGCATAACCGTGCTCTTCTCATCCACGGGTAAGGCGGAGTACCTCAGCATTGTTGCAGGGCTGTGCGCCGACTACAAAATAGAGTACAACGAACACATTGCCGACCTTGCCGAGCGCTGGGCGCTATCTAAGGGCGGTCGTTCGCCAAGAAGAGCCAGGCAGTTTGCCGACCTCGCCCTATCCTGCATAAAAAAGCACGAAGAGATTGATTTCTGATTTTTTAAAAAGATTTCTGATACTGGTTTGATTTTATCTTTCGGCGTTTGATTTTTCAAGCGCACACAGCAGAGTTTTTGCTATGAAGTAGATGTCGCCCGCGCCGAGAAACAACACGGTATCGCCCTCCCCCGCTGAACTTACAAAGTTGAGTATATCGCCGGGACAGTCGCCATACCTGCTCCTTTTAACCGACTGCGATAGCGTGAGCGCACAGCCTTCGCCATCGAAGTATTCGCGCGCGGCAAAAGTGCGGTATATAAGCAGTCTGCGCACGCCTGAAAGCACGGAAACAAACTGGGCATAAAGATTTTTTGTGCGCGAGTATGTATGCGGCTGAAAGACTACAAACAGTCTGCCTTCGGTTATACGCTCCGCAGTTTTAAGCGCCGCGGCTATCTCCGCAGGGTGATGGGCGTAGTCGGCCACATAGCGCGCGCCGCGGTAACTGCCCAAAAGCTGCATTCTTCTCTCCACTCCTTCAAACTCCTCCAGTCCGCGTTTGATATGCGCAAATTCTATACCCTCGGTGGCAGCCGCAGCGGCAGCGGCGAGCGCGTTCAATACATTGTGCGCGCCTGGTTGCTTCAGCTTAACATCAAATGCGGGTGCGCCGCAGAAATACAGCGTAAAAGAATATACGCCGCGGAATTCGCGCAGTTCACAAGCCTGCCAGTCTGCCCCCTTTGCATACCCGAAAGTCACCGTGCCTTCGATGTCGCGGAAAACATCGTCGCCGAACGGTACTACGGCCTTCTGCGCACGCGCGGCAAACTTTGAATAGCACTTTTTAAGCTCCTCTGCTCCGCCGTAACACTCCAGATGGTCGGCATCGGTACTGAGTATAACCGCGGTGTCGGGGTGAAGCGATAAAAAATTTTTTTTGTACTCGCACGCCTCGGTTATAAAAAAATCGTTGCCGAAGTTACAGAAATTTCCGAACTGAACGGAATTTCCGCCTATGTGCGCCGCAAAAGCGCGGCCTGCCGAACTGAATACAGAGGCAAGCATAGAAGTACACGTAGTTTTGCCGTGGCAGCCGCTTACTGCAATCACTCTTTTGAACTTTTTACATACTTCAGCCAGAAGTTTTCCGCGCGGTATAATCGGCTTACCTGCCGCACGCGCAAGGCGCAATTCCGCATTATCGCGGCTGACCGCGTCTGTATATACAACCGCGTCGTAACCGAGAATATCGCGGCCGTTTCCATTGGTTACAAAAATACCCAATGACTTTAATTTTGAAAGGGAAGCTGCGTTTATATCGCTCCCTCCTACCCGTTTTTTCAAGGAACGGAGATAGCCGGCGAGCGCGCTCATGCTTACGCCGCCCATTCCGACAAAGTAAAAACTGTTAAATTTATCCAAAAAATTGCCCGTCATAATAGCATTTTATTAAAATGCGGCAACGGATAGCACGGTTTGCAAAATTTTATTGCAAAAAAATTTAAAAAAATCGAAAAACCTATTGAAATTTTCAACAATTTATTGTAAAATGATTGGCATAAAAGTATAGTCTGGAGGTAACGCCATGAAAATCTCAGACATACGAATCAGATTAGTCAGCAAGGAGGACAATAAGTTGAAGGCTGTTGCCTCGATAACTATCGACGATTGCTTTGCAGTTCACGATATTAAAGTTATTGAAGGCAATGACGGAGTATTTATTGCCATGCCGAGCAGAAAAACTAATGATGGCGAATATAAGGATATTGCACATCCCCTTAATACCGAGACCCGAGACAAGATAAAAGAGGCAGTCCTTACGGCTTACTTTGACGCACTCAATAAATGAGCTTTCTTTGGTTTGAACAGACACTTGATTTGTAGGCGAAAAATGCGACCGATTTCTCGGCCGCATTTTTCGTATGTAAATTTTCGGATTTTCAATCAGCTGTGCTGCTCCGCTTGTTAAGGGTAGCTGGCGCGGACGAGCCCGCGAGGCCGCGACTGAATGAAGGGTTTACGCTCCCTGCCGCAATGGGGGCTCCACTTTTTAATGGGAACTGCGCACGGATGAACTACTCGAGGCCGCGGCTGAAAGCACTGCGACTTTGCCGCAAGAAGCTGTTGCGGGCGAAAGCGGCCAGCCTTGCACTCAAACAAAAAAGCGACTGTCGTAAACTTTTAAATGCTGTTTATTTTACTGTGTCAGCAAAGAATTATCCACGAACGCACAGTTTATCTGCTTTTTTATCAAAATAAACAGAGGGCGGAATTTTTCCGCCCTCAATTATTTTATGAAAGTTTTTAACACGCTGCCCAAAGAGCGTACTGCCCATAAAAGCAGACTGCCCGCAAGGGCGCAATGCCGGTGATGACATACGGCTAACAGTGCAACACTTTAAAAGCGCCGACTATACACGCCGCCAGAACAGCATATTTTACTACAAAACAAGCAATTTTTATAACCAGACAATTTACTGCGCGGTTATGCTTAGCTTATTCTCCCTTTCTGCCGAGATTTTTGAGGAGCTGTGCAAAACGGGGCACGTTCTTCTCGGCGGGACGTTCGATAGTGGGCTGCGAAGGCGCTGCCTGCTGAACGGGCTGCTGAGGCTGAGCATACTGCGGCTGTGCGTACTGCTGCTGGGGCTGAGCATACTGCTGTTGCGTGAACTGCTGCTGAGGCTGAGCATACTGGGGCTGCACATACTGCTGCTGAGGTTGTGCAGTCTGCTGTACATACTGCGGCTGTGCAGGCTGCTGAACGGGTTGCTGAACCTGACCCCTTACAGGCTGAGCCTGCTGACGGCCATAGTAAGGTTCGGTAACAGAAAGGCGAGAGCCGCTGTATGCGGGCTGTGCATAGTTGGAGCGATAGGATTTAGACTGGTCGTCGTCCCTCTTTGTACCGTCAAAACCGGGGAAGCCGGTAGCTATAACAGTTATCTCCACCTCGTCCTGCACATTCGGGTCTATCCTTGCGCCGAATATTATGTTTGCAGAGGCGTCTACTACGCTCTTGACAAGCTCGGCCGCATCGTTGACCTCGTCGAAAGTGAGGTCTTCGCCGCCGACAACGTTGAGAATGACGCCGCGCGCACCCTCTATTGTAGTTTCAAGCAGAGGGCAGTTTACAGCTACGCGCACTGCTTCGATTATTCTGTTTTCACCTTTGGCAACGCCTACGCCGAGATGTGCCACGCCCTTATCCTTGAGTATGGTCTTAACGTCGGCAAAGTCGAGGTTTATAAGTGCGGGGTTAACAATAAGTTCGGCAATACCCTTTATGCCCTGCTTTAAAATCTCGTCTGCAACGCGCAGAGCTTCACGCATGGGCGTATTCTTGGCAACAACCGTACGTATCTTATCGTTGGGGATAACAATCAGCGTATCGACATACTTTTTAAGATTTTCAAGTCCCTTTACGGTATTCTCCATACGCTTTTTGCCCTCGAAGGCAAAGGGTTCGGTAACTACCGCAACGGTTAAAATCTTCATATCGCGGGCAATCTTTGCAATTACGGGGGCTGCGCCGGTACCCGTGCCGCCGCCCATACCTGCCGTTATGAACAGGAGGTCGGTATCCCTTACCGCTTCGGTGAGGATATCCTTGCTCTCTTCGGCGGCCATGCGGCCTACATCAGGTTCTGCACCTGCGCCGAGACCCTTTGTGAGCGCACTGCCTATCTGAATTTTATTTTCGCACGGGGAGAGCGCTAAAATCTGGCTGTCCGTATTGACAACATAATAATCCGCGCACATTATGCCCGCCTCGAGCATTCTGTTTACGGCGTTGTTACCAGCGCCGCCGACGCCTATTACCTTGATTTTGGCGCGGCCTGCGATATTGCCGATGTTATCGTTAAACATTTTCAACCTCCGTTGTATGACTTGTGGTCTTTTTTTAAAAAATTTATTTTAAAAAGCTTTAAAACTTAAATTCGCTGTATAATTGGCCTGGTTTTTTGTAAACTTTTATTTGAAAAACTTAAAAATCGAAGTATTTTCCCTGTCCTTAAGCGCCATATCCATAAGGCTGAAAAGCGAGCTGAATTCCGGCTTGTTGTAGTAAGGCACAGAGGGCGCTACTATGTTTACCGACCTTACCAGTCTGCCGCTTATGTGGTCTGCCGCGCCCCTTATCCTGTCGGCGCACTCGCCTGTAAAATAGACTGTTTTATAATCGATTTCCTTTTCTGTGAAATTCTGGCGGCACTCCTCTATCGTTTCACAGATACCGTCCAAAGCCTCGCGCACCTTTTCCTTTACCTCGACGGCAGAATAGCTGTAAAATTTGCCCTCGTAGGAGTATTCAAGGTTGCCGCCCGCGCTCTCCTTAGAGTTCAGATTTACCTTGCCGAGCATTGCCATGGCCACATCGTAGGGCATGTCCATAGTTTCGGTAAGATAGAGCGCTATATGGCCAAGTCCGAGAGAAAAACTTTCGGTGTAGGCCACGCCGTTTCCGCAAAGCACCGAATATGTTGAAGAAATCGAGCCAAAATCGAAGAGTACTGCGTATTCGTCGCGCTTTTCGGGCGGAATGAGGTACATTCCCTCAGCGTAAGGCATGGGTATGTATTTTATTTCAGATATGGCGGCAAAACTTTCGAGCGCCTTTTCCACACAATCGCAGAAAGAGGACGAGCACAAGAAGTGACAAAATCTTCCGCGCAGACTGTCTGTAAGCATACCCGAAGGGTCTACCACCCGCCTCATATCGGAGAGAACGTAGTAAAGGCAGGCCGAACGGATGAGATACCAGCCCTCCCTCTCGTCGGGAACGGAGGCGCTTTCGAGCGATTTAAGCTCCGACCTGCCCACCTTTTTGAGCGAGGGAAAAGTTATTACGTTATCCGTGCCCATAAGTCTGAGGAACTCGCCCGGGACGCCCACATAGAGCGACTTTACCCTGTCGCCCGCGGCTGCAAGCGTACTTTTTACCACCGAGGCAAGCGCACGCGAAAAGCCGTCGACGTCGAGAAGCTGACCTTCGGCATACCCATCGTATGAGCAGGAAAACTTGCTCTTTATAACGAATGTTCCGTTAACTCCGCGCTCGGCCACTACTGCCGTGATTGAGGAGGAGCGGATATCGACCGCCGCGACGCTTTTTTTAAGCATACAGACCCCTGAAAAAAACTTTTTTGCCTGCGGCGATTTTTTTATGCCGCTATATATTGATTATATAATAGTGTCGCGCAAAAGTCAAGAAAATATATAAAAAAAGTGCGTCTGAGCCCTTTAAATAACGGCGTGCGGCAGAAAAGAAACTGCCGCACGCCGTTAAAATATAAAAATTGATTTTTTACACCGTTCCGACGCCCGTTATGGCAACTGAAAGATTGCCCGAAACCGTCTGCACGCAGTACATTGTACCGCCCAATTTAAGACTGTCGTCAATGCGGCTGAATGCGTCGCACAGAGCCTCGGCCTTTTCAAGCGTTCTGCTCTTGTAGTCGCGCAGCTCCATGGTAAGGCCGCAACGCAGTTTTATGCTCATCACATCACCGCCGACCGCGCCGCTCACCACAGAAATGCTCTCGGCAAACGCACGGACTGAAGAAAACCTCTCTTCAAAGAGCTTTGCTATTCCCGTCACAGAAGAATAGTCTTCTGCGGGAACGCACTCAAGAAGAACGTTGGGCGAGCCATCGGCATTGTTTGCATTTTCAGGCGAGATTGCAACGGTTTTGCAGGCGGCATCGAGCATATTGTAGCCCGAACCGTCCTCAAGGCGCACGGCAAACATCTCCACCCTTTCGCGGACGGTGACGTTTATAGTGCAGGGATAAATCTTTTCGACCGAGACGAGTTCGGCATAGCCGCTGCCCGCCACCACCGCGGCAATATCGTCTTCGCCGACGGTGACTATCGTCTTGCCTTTATACTGCGAAAGTCCGTCTTCGATGGAAGATACTGCCGAGGAAAACTCCTCTGAGCCGCCCTCCGCACCCCCGACCGAGTAGGCAACGCGGATTATGTTTATGTTACGTACGGCAAATACCACGCTCAGCCCCACCGCTATCGCCGCAATGAATACAGCGACGAGTATGAGCACGATGGCCTTTCTTATGTACTTCATAGTTTCTCCGAAGCGCAGGCGCGCAATTTTTCGTAAAGTAGTTAAACGGCCGTTCTTACAATGTCGGCGCCCAGCCCGCGCAACTTGTATTCAAAATTGCCGTAGCCTCTGTCCGTGTGTGAAATATCCAGAACTTCGCTTCTGCCCTCGGCCGCAAGAGCGGCAAGCACGAGCGCCGCGCCTCCGCGCAGGTCGCACGCAACAACCGTCGCGCCGTTGAACTTTTCCGTTCCGCGCACAAATGCGTTTCTGCCGACAACAGTTATGTCTGCACCCATTTTGCGCAGCTCGGGCACGTATTTGAAGCGCGTTTCAAACAGATTTTCAGTTACTATCGACTGCCCCTTGCATATGCAGCACAGGGCGGTCATCTGAGCCTGAAGGTCTGTGGGAAATCCGGGATATGGCTGAGTTTCTATCGACTTGACAGAAATCAGCCCGCCGTTTCGCTTTAAATATATTTTATCATTTTTTGCATATATTTTGCAACCGTTTTCCCTAAGTTTATGCAAAAGCGAGCTTATATTTTCGCTGCACGCGCCCGTTGCCGTAATCTCTCCCCCGCACATGGCGGCGGCAATAAGAAACGTGCCCGCCTCTATTCTGTCCGCCATCGGCTGAAAACTTCCGCCTCGCAACTTTTTTACGCCCTCCACCACAACCGTTCCGCTTCCCGCTCCGCGCACCTTGCAGCCTATGTAATTGAGAAATTTCTGCAAATCCTCTATCTCCGGTTCGCGGGCGGCGTTCTTTATTACCGTTTCACCCTCGGCCTTGACGGCCGCGAGCATTATGTTTTCGGTTGCGCCCACGCTGGGGCAGTCGAGCATTATTTCGTTGCCGACCAGCTTTTCGCACCTACAGAGTATGTAGCCGTTGCTCTCGGTTATATGCACGCCGAGCCGCTTTAATCCGTTGAGATGAAGATCTACCGGGCGCAGCCCTATATCGCACCCGCCGGGGTAGGCTATCTTTGCCCTGCCGAAGCGCGCGATTACCGGGCCGAGGAGGAATACGGAAGAGCGCAGCTCGTGCGCGAGTGCCCGCGGGATTTCAAAGCAATCCGCGGCGGAGCTGTCGGTAATTATGTCCTCGCCGTCGTAGACCACCCTGCACCCGAGGCAGGTAAGTATGCGCACCATGTTGCTCACATCGGATATGTGAGGAGCATTGAGTATCCGCACCTTTTCATCGGTGAGAACGGCCGCGGCGAGAATGGGCAGAACGGAATTTTTGGCCGTTTGTATCCTGACTTCGCCGTATAACTTATTCCCTCCGTTAACAATATATTTTTCCATATCATCTCCGAGTATGTATAATAAACGCGCCGTGCGCCGCACGCAGGCGTGCGGCGCGCAGACAGACGGCGCACCTTGTGTTAGTTTATTATACGGATTAAAAAAATTTAATGTTAACGGACGGGCTTTTCCGCCTCCAAGGCCATCTTTTCTTCATCCCCGCGCGATATGTTGTACAGCACGCCCATCGACGCCATTGTTATTATCAGCGAGGTGTTGCCGCTGGAGATAAGCGGCAGCGGCAGACCTGTCGGCGGGATTGAGCCGCTCACCACGAGCGCGTTTACCGCCACCTGTATGCCATACACAAGCGTAAAGCCTGCGGCCAGAAGATACCCGAAGCGGGTTTTACACCTGCGCGCAATGCGCAGTCCGCGCCAGATTATAAATACGCACACGGCAAAGAACAGAAGTATACCCACAAGTCCGAGCTCCTCGCCCATGACCGAAAGAATGAAGTCACTTTCGGCAAAGGGAAGAAAGCGGTATTTCTGTGTGGAGTTAAAAAGTCCGACGCCGAACATTCCGCCGTTTCCCAGGGCGTAGAGCGACTGTATGAGCTGATACCCCTCGTCAAGCGGCGATGACCACGGGTCAAGGAACGCCGAAAGGCGCTGCAATCTGTAAGGTTCGGCAATAATCAGCGCAGGAACTGCAAGAGCGCAGGGGATTAGCACGAGCGCAAGCGTTTTTATGTTTGTGCCACTCAGAAATATGAGCGCAAGCATTAAAATGCCTAT
Organism: Candidatus Coproplasma excrementigallinarum; assembly: GCA_018714625.1. GTDB lineage: Bacteria > Bacillota > Clostridia > Christensenellales > Borkfalkiaceae > Coproplasma > Coproplasma excrementigallinarum. Next base: position 20,978 of record DVNE01000009.1, on the reverse strand, counting down.
GCACATGGTGATTGACATATTCGGCTCGAGTATGACGAGCACGCACAGCAACACCCCCGCCGCAAGCACGGGCAATACGCCGCGGAAAGTTTTTACCTTTGCGGCATTGCGTGCAAAGTATGCGGCGGCAAACAGCGCATACGCATACTTGGCTATTTCAGAGGGCTGTATGGTAAACGAGCCGAAGCCTATCCAGCGGGTGGCGCCGTAGTTGGTAACGCCCACGCCCGGCACAAACACGAGCGCGAGCAGGACGACCGAAACCCCGAGCGCGGCGTATCTGAATTTATACAGCCTGCGATAGGGGAAAAAACAGAAAAATGCCATGGCGACAGCGCCGAACGCCACGCCGATAAGCTGTTTTTTTACAAAATAGAAACTGTCGCCGTACTGCACCCTGCCTATGTAGCAGCTGGCAGAGTATATCATCACGCAGCCGAACGCCACCATTGCGCACACGCATACAATGAGGGAAATATCCCCCTTGTTGCCGCGCCGCCGTAAAAAGAGAAGTTCAGGCGCCTTCATTCCCGTCCCTGAGCAGCTTTAAGAATGTATCGCCGCGCTCTTCATACCCCGAAAACTCGTCAAAGCTCGAGCTTGCAGGGCTTAAAAGCACATTCTGACCCGAATGTGCGACATGGTCGGCGATTTTTACCGCGAGCGCGAAGTCGTTGCAGAGCGAGATATTGCTGAACCCCGCCTGCTCGGCGGCGGCAAGCAGCTTAAATCTGTTTTCGCCGTATAAAACGGCGTGCACCACCTTGCTGTCGCACAGTTTTTTGAAGAGCGGGAAATAGTCGTACCCCTTATCCTTGCCGCCGAGCATAAGCACCGTTTCCCGACGCATACTCTCCACCGCCTTTATAGTCGCGTCGGAATTAGTGCCCTTGCTGTCGTCTATGTATGTCTTACCGTCGCGTTCGAGCACCGTCTCTATTCTGTGGCGGACGCCCTTGAAGGAACATACCGCCTCCGCCGCCACGCTCAGGTCTATGCCCAGGGTATGGGCGGCCGCTATCGCCGCAAGCGCATTGTATATGTTGTGCGTTCCCTCCGTCTTCATGTCCGAGGCCGAAAAAATCCTCTCGCCCTCGCAGTAGACGGCGCCGTTTTCAAACCAGACGCCGTCTGAACGGGGCGTCATGGAAAAGAATATCACTCTGCTCCTCGTCTTTTCGGCAAACGCCCGCACAATGGGGTCGTCGTAATTGAGCACGGCGTATTCGCTGCCGCGGAGGTTGCGCAGTATTTTACTCTTCAGAAATATGTAATTCTCCATATTGTAGTGGCGGTTAAGGTGGTCTTCGGTTATGTTTGTTATAACCGCGGCGTGCGGCCGCAGAGAAGACAGCGTTTCCAGCTGAAAGGAGGAAATTTCTATAACGGCAAAATCATCGAAAGTCAGATTTTCCACCTCCGATACGAGCGGATTGCCCACATTGCCGCACTGCACGGAATTTTTGCCTGCGCGCTTTAAAATCTCGTCTATCATGGAAACGGTAGTCGTCTTGCCGTTGGTGCCCGTTACGGCTATGGCCGTAGCGCGCAGATACAGCGCGCCAAGCTCCTCCTCGCCTATTATGCACTTGCCCTGCCGTCTGAACGATACGGGCAGGGAATTATCTATCGGTATCCCCGGACTTAAAACGAGCACGTCGCAGGCGTTTACCGCGCGCTCAAGCCCGTCCGCCTCCACCCTGTGTGCGCCGAGCTTTTCAAGCCCTTCGCATACGGCGGTAATCTTTTCGCTGTCGACGTCGTCGTACACCCATACGTCTGCACCCCTGCGCAAAAGAAAACGGGCAGAACTTTCGCCCGATTTTGACATTCCCGCAACGAGAAACTTCTGATTTTTAAAATACAAAATCCACCTCACGAAAAGGTTAAAACGAGCAGTCCCGCCGCAAGCGTAACGGCAAAATATACGTAGGAGACCTTGCTCTCGGCATAACCTTTCATCTGAAAATGATGATGGACGGGCGACATCAAAAATATTCTGCGCTTCGTCCGCTTATAGTATATTACCTGCAATATTACGGATATTCCCGAAATTACAAACATTATGCCGATAACGGGAATATACAGCAGATTGCCGGAAAAGACGGATACGCAGCTTATAAGCGCGCCGAGGGCGAGCGAACCCGTGTCGCCCATAAAGACAGATGCTCTGTTGGTGTTGAAGATAAGAAAAGCGGCAAGCGCGCCGCACATAGCAAGCGGCACATAAAAGAATGTTCCGCCAGAAGAGGCGAGAAGCGCGCCCATCGCCGCAAGGTAGGCAAACGAAGTGCCGCCTGCAAGCCCGTCCAGCCCGTCGGTGAGATTTACGCAGTTGACCGTTGCAAGAAAGACGAACACAACGAGCGGTATTATACCCCAGCCTATATCCACGCTCACCTGAACGAAAGGTATTTTAAGCTCCGTGAGCTTGTTTACATAGCAGTATGCGGCGGCTATGCCCGCTATCGCGCACTGGAAAATTATCTTCTGGTACGGCCTGAGACCGAGGTTGTCCTTGCGGTAAATTTTGAGAAAGTCGTCGGCAAAGCCCACAAGGCAGTACCCTGCCGTTATTACAAGCGTAAGGTTTACCGTTACCGAACGAAAGCCGCAGAAAATAAAGCACACGACCACCGCCGCACACACAAAAGCCAGCCCGCCCATTGTGGGCGTGCCGCTCTTGTTTTTGTGCTCCTTTACGTAGCCGAGAATATACTGCCCCGCCTTGAGCTTTTTTAAAAGCGGCCTGAGCAGCAGACAGAGGACGAGCGATAATAAAAATGCCGTAAGTACGGCAGCATAAGCCATATTCATCTTTTCAGCCGATTATATTTTTTATTACCGTATTGTCACTATAACTGTGTTTTATACCCATGACTTCCTGATAATTTTCTCCGCCCTTGCCTGCAACCAGCAGAATGTCGCCCTCCTTTAAAAGCCTGACGGCATATTCGGTTGCAGTCTGCCTGTCGGTCACGGTCACATACGCCTTGCCCGAAGGGCGCAACCCCTCCTCTATCTGGCTTATTATGTCGTACGGGTCTTCATAGCGGGGGTTATCTGAGGTAATTATGCAGAAATCGGCATACTCCGCGGCGACCTTGCCCATAAGCGGCCGCTTTGTGCTGTCGCGGTTTCCGCCGCACCCGAACAGACAGTAAAGTTTGCCCTTGCACAGCTTTTTAAGCGAGGCGAGCGATTTTTCCAGTCCGTCGGGCGTATGCGCAAAGTCCACGAAGATATATGCGCCGTTGTAACTGCCTACGCACTCCAGTCTGCCGGGAACGCTGCACAGCCCTTCAAGCCCCTCGGCAATTTTTTCGGTGGGTACGCCCATAACCTTTGCGCAGGCGGCCGCCGCCATGGCGTTGCTCACATTGTGCAGGGCAGGCATTTGCAGGTTTATTTCATAAAGCTCGTCAAAGAGGTTGAGAACAAACGATACTCCGTCTATCCGCTCCTCTATGTCCACGGCAAACACGTCGGCAGGATTTTTAAGGCCGTACGTCACGGGCGAAGGGGCAAACGCCGTTATCTCCCTGCCTACGGGGTCATCGGAATTTATTACCGAAAAACGGCACTTCCCTCCGCGGAAGAGGCTCTTTTTGCACTCGGCATACTCCTTCATGTTCTGGAAAAAGTCGAGATGATCCTGCGTACAGTTGGTGAATATGCCCGCCTCGAAAGTGATGCCTGCAATCTTGTTGAATTTAAGCGCGTGCGCCGAAACTTCCATGAATACATACTTGACGCCGCAATCGGCCATATCTTTGAACACCGAATGCAGATATATGGGGTCGGGCGTGGTGAGTTCGGGCGAAATGAACCTGCCTGCAAACGATATGCCGAGCGTACCGATGACGCCCGCGCTCAGACCTGCCGCGCCAAATATGGAATTGAGCATATACGTTGTAGTGGTCTTGCCGTTGGTGCCTGTCACGGCCACTATTTTAAGTTTTTTATCTGAAAAGCCGTAAAAGGCGCGCGCGGCGGCAGTCATTGCTTCGCGGCCGTCGCCGACGATTATCTGCGGCAGAGGACAGTTGAGCTTTTTTTCGCAGACGAGGGCGACCGCCCCCGACGCCGCAACCTGCGCGGCACAGCTGTGCGAATTGAACCTTTCACCCTTGTAACAGAAGAAAAGGTCGCCCTTTTTGACCTTATGGCTCTCCGCGCAGAGCCCCGTCACTTCGACAGACATATCCCCCTGCACGGCAAGCGCGTTTACCGACGCAGCAATTTCATATAGTTTCATAAATCCCCCTATCAAGCACTCGGGCTGAGATTTTTTATTGTGATTATATCTTCAAAAATTTGTTTTGCCACGGGAGCGGCAACAACGCTGCCGTAGTATGCCCCCTGCGGTTCGTCCACCGTAACGAGCGCCAGATAGCGCGGATTATCGGCAGGGAAGAAGCCCACGAATGACGAGACGTATTTACCCGCCGCAATCACACCGTTTTCGTACTTCTGCGCAGTACCGGTCTTGCCGCCCACGCGGAAGCCTTCGATGTACGCGTTTTTGCCGCTGCCCTCGCTCACCACTCCTTCGAGCATGGCCGCCATCATTTCAGACGCCATCTGGCTTATCACCTTGTTTTTGAGCACGGGCGGAGTATCTTTATAAGTTCCGTCGGGCTCAACCACGGCTTTGAGCAGGGTAGGTATGTAGTAGTTCCCGCCGTTTACCGCCGCCGCCACGGCGCACGCAAGTTGCAGCTGCGTAACGGCAACCGTCTGACCGAAACCTATGCGGGCAAGGTCGCAATCCCTGACAAGCGACTGCGGAAGGAGCATTCCGAGCGCCTCGCCCGAAAAGTCCAGCCCCGTGACCGAGCCGAAGCCGAACGCCGAGAGATATTCATAGAAAGTATCCTTGCCGAGCGAAAGTGCAATGTCGGTAAAACACGGATTGCAGCTGTTGTTGAGCGCCTGCGCGAGCGTCTGATTGGAATGTTTGCCGTTTTTGTGGTCTGACCAGCACTTTATCGTAGTGCCGTCCACCGTGCGCGTGCGCGAGGAACTGAAGACATGCTCGGGCGAAAAGGCCGCGCTGTTACCGCTGAGATATTCCTCCACATTCGCCGCCGTAGTTATGACTTTGAAAGTCGAGCCCGGCTCGTAAATGTCTACCACCACCCTGTTGCGGGACAGAGTATTGAGCGCCTCGGGGTCGTTGCGTGGCACGTCGTTGAGGTTGTAAGACGGATAGTTTACAAGAGCAAGCACCTCGAAATTCTGCGGGTCGAGCACTATACAGGAAGCCGCCTTTGCGCCGCTCGACTGATAAACCGAACGCACTGCCTCCTCCGCCGCGAGCTGGATGCGGTAATCTATCGTTAGCCTGATGTCGCTGCCGTCCGTGGCAGGACTGTACACAACCGCGGCATCCTCACGCTCAACGCCGACTATGTCGGTGGAATATAAAATTTCGCCGTTCTGACCAGAAAGAAGGTCGTTATAGTACTTTTCCAGTCCCGATATGCCGCTGCCGTCCACCGAGGTAAAGCCCAGAACCTGGCAGAGCACGTCGCCGAAAGTGTACTTGCGGGTGTTGTCGCGCGAGTAATAGACGCCGTCCATACCGAGGGCAACGAGCTTGTTTATAAGTTCGCCTTCGGCGTGGCGGACAACGGTCACCTCGGAAACTCCCTTCTGGGAAATTTTTGCGTATACGTCGTCTGCGCTCAGACCGAAAATATCGGCAAGCGCGGAGGCGCAGAACTCCTTGTTCTGAACGGCGTTCGGGCGCACAAACACGCTGTAAGTGTTGTCGTTGCCTGCAAGCAGATTGCCGTTGCGGTCGTATATGTTTCCGCGCGCGGCGATTACCGGTATCTCTCTGTTCCACTGGTCGGTCGCACGCATTACCAGTTCGTTGTCCCAGAAGAGCTGAATATAGATAAACCTGCCCGCAATCACGCAAAAAATAAAGGCTATTGCCAGACTTGCCAGCAATAACCTCTTTTGTAAAACCGTGAGGGAAAATCCCCTCTGCTCTTTTTTTATTCTGTTTTTAATGATTGTCACCCCGAATTTTAATCAGCCGAGCAGCCATCCCTGTTCCAACGCAACTTTATATACGTTTTCAAAGGAGGTGAGTTCGCTGAGTTCTGCGGAGGCAGTTTCGTATGCGGCGCGTGCCGTTTCGTACTGACCTTCAAGATAGGTTATGTCCGCGCTGAGGTTGGATATAACCGCCGAGTTGACTATTATAAGAACGAACACCGCAAGTATGAGGCCGATTATAACGCCCATAACTATCTTATCGCGCTTTGAAAGGCTGAGCCTCTTTTCGGCGCGCTCTGCGGGGCGGGAGATTTCACCCTCCTGCATAACGCGGGCGGCGCTGTCTGATATGGCCACGCCGTTTGCGCCTATCGTCTGATACTGTATCGTGGTGGGCGTGGGACGGAGGTCTTCGTTCTCCTCCTCCTCGACCCTGGGCTGTGCAGCCGATATTGCTGCCGCCTGCGCCTTTGCCGCCGCATATGCCTCTGCAGGAGTAGACGCATACATTGTTGTAGCGTGCATTGCGTTTACCGGACTGTCCGCACGGAATATGTCGGCGTCTGCACGCGCGCCCCTTACCATATAGGCGGGCTGCTGTGCGGGCTGTGCATATGTGTGCTGTCCGTATGTCTGCTGAGCGGGCTGCGCTGCGGGAGCGTAAGCCTGTGCGGGCTGAGCGTATGTAGTCTGCTGCATGGCCTGCTCGCGTACGGGCTCCGCCTTTATAACCTGCGAGCCGTCTGCGTCGATGCTCGCCACTACGTCCTTGATTTTGTTTTCAGGATTGAGAAGACGCGCAAGATTATCCCTCATGCGCGCATTGTGACGCTCGTCAGCAGAAACGTGCTGACGTTCATCGTTTTCGATATTCTGAGTATAAACTTTTCTTTCGATTACGGGGGTTGCGACTGCCATGTTCCACTCCTTAAAATGCGCCCTTCTACCGCTTTATACTTTTTGCGCAATTCTTAATTTTGCCGAGCGCGAGCGGGTATTGAGCATTGCCTCCCTCGGGCCGGCCATCACAGGTTTTTTTGTAAGTATTTCAATTTCCTTTTTCTTTCCGCATACGCAGACGGGCAGCTCTTTCGGGCAGATGCAGTCCGTTTCCAGGAACCTGAACGCATTTTTAACTATTCTGTCCTCGAGGGAATGAAAGGTTAAAATTGCAATCCTGCCTCCTCTTTTAAGCCTTCGGGTAAGACCCAAAACAGTTTCGTAAAGTCCGTCAAGTTCGCCGTTCACCTCGATCCTGACGGCCTGAAAGCTCTTTCTTGCGGCAGGTCCGTTCTGCTGGAATTTTTTGGGTATGCTATCTTCTATTATTTTAACAAATTCGCCGCACGTCTTTATCCGTGCCTGCTGCCTCGCCTTAACCACGTTTGCGGCTATCTGCGAAGCAAATTTTTCTTCGCCGTATTCCTTTAAGATGCGGGCAAGTTCGCTCTGCGGATACTCGTTCACAACGTATTCCGCCGTGAGCTGCGCCATGCCGTCCATCCTCATGTCAAGCGGGGCATCCTTACTCATGTAAGAAAAACCGCGCTCCGGCTCGTCTATCTGATGGCTGGAGACGCCGAAGTCGAGCATTACGCCGTCAAGCTCCTCCACACCCTCTTTACTAAGTACTTCTTCAAAGTTTTTGAAGTTTGATTTATGAAGGGAAAATCTGCCTTCAAAGGGGGCAAGCCTTTCCTTTGCCGCCGCTATCGCCTCGTCGTCGAGGTCGGTGGCTATCAGTTTTCCCGTAGGGGACGACCTTCTGAGTATTTCGTAAGAGTGCCCCGCTCCGCCGAGCGTTCCGTCGAAGTAAATTCCGCCGTCTTTGGGTTCAAGCCCCTCCATACACTCTTCAAGCATTACCGGTATGTGTGAAAACTCGCTCATATCAGATGCCCAGGGAATCGAAGTATTCGTTATAGTTCGAATCGTCGTCGGCGAAGTACTCGTCGTAAACTTCCTTGGCCCAGAGCTCTGCCCTGTTTCCCACGCCGCAGAAAACGACGTCCTTTTTGATTTTGGCAAACTCCCTTAAATTTGCGGGGAGCACTACCCTGCCCTGATTATCCTCTTCGGCAAGCACGAAAGACTTGGTGAATGCCCTTATGCCGCGGCGCTTTTCTGCGTCTGACATCTTTACCTCTTCTATTTTGGCAAACTGTTCTTTTGCTATCTCTTCGGGAAAAATGAATATGCAACCATCTGTACCCTTGGCGAAATAATAGTTGTCTCCGAGCTCTTTTTTGAGTTTGAAAGGCACCCTTATTCTGTTTTTCGCATCAAGCTGATGACTGTATTCACCCGTGAGAAAAAACATCTTTACTACCTAAAATAAAACGGTGATTTTATAGTATCATAAATTTTGACCACTGTCAACCACCAACGCATACTTTTTTAATAAATTTTTTATATTTTTACATTCTGTAAGCGGCAGACAAAATAATTACCAAAGATAATTTTTGACAAATCAATTATTATTTTGTTTTAATTGCTCAAAAATCGCCTTATTTTTGGCAAAATCACCACATTTAAAGGCAACTTCAGAAGGTTTTTCGCAAATGTGGTCAGAAATCCCTAAAACTGCACGCAGGTGGTCAGCTGTCCCTGAAATTCCGTCATAAACCTCACAATTATACTTCTCTTTTATAAATTTTTTAATAAAAATATAATGTGTACAACCTAATACAACAGAACTGTAATTTCCCGAGGGAAGCTCAGGTTCTATCCTCTCTCCGTGCGCCAATCCTTCCTCTATACGGCGGGCAAGGTCTTTGAGCGCAAAGACTTCGGCCATGCTGCCGTATGCCTTTATAAGTCTTGCAAAACCTGCGCTCTTTACAGTCGCCTCTGTGGCAAGCACAAGGTACTTGCCGCCCCTCTTCCACGCCTGCTTTAAGGCGGGCTCCATACCTAAAATGGGGAAGGCATATTTTGCGCGCAGCGAAAGTATGCACTCCGCCGTCACGGTGTTGCACGCCACCACCGCCGCAGAGGGATGGAAGGAGGATATCTGTCTGAATATGTCAAAGACGAGAGAGTTTATCTTTGCCGCAGGCAGATTGCCGTACGGCACGTTGAAATTATCGGCAAAATACATATAATCTGCCTGTGGAATACGCCTGTAACATTCGGCGAGAAGATTGAGCCCGCCTATACCGCTGTCGAAGATACATACAAGCGGCCGCGAGTGGTAAGATTTGTTTTCCATACAGAATAAATATATTTTCAGCCAAAAATAATATGAAAAAAATGCGAAAGAGCTTTAAAATTAGTTTACAATGACGTTTTTTTATGATAAAATTACTCAAGAAATTTGAATGATACGCTTAAAGGAGAGTTTTGAAGTGCCTAATATAAAGTCAGCTAAAAAGCGCGTTCTTGTAACCGAAAAGAAGACAATAAGAAACAGAGTTGTAAAGACTCAGGTTAAAAACGCAATTAAAAAGTTCCTTGCCGCGGTTGAAGCAGGCGATAAGGCAGCAGCTACGGAGATGTTCCCCTCCACCTGCTCGGTTATCGACGGTGCAGTTTCCAAGGGCGTTCTTAAAAAGAACACCGCCGCAAACAAGAAGAGCGGACTTGCAAGCAAGCTCAACGCAATGGAATAATCTTTCCCTGAAGGAATGTACGGGCGCACTTTGTGCGCCCGATTTTTTTTGTTTTTATTCTGTCCCTCTGCTGTTATCGGGTGCGACCTCACTCTTTTGCCGCTTTTCCCTTACCGCGCGATATACCGCGCGGTTTTTTTGCGATATTCTGAAGCCGTGCGGTTTTTATCGCGCTGGTTTTTATCGCGCGGCATCTCCTTGCGCCACGTTTTATAAAATTTGCGGCTTACTCCTTATCCGCACTCTTTTATTGCTGCGATATTCAAAAGGTTGCGCAAAAATTTATGACCACTTTGCCATATTTTCGCGGCAACCACACCTGCCATTAAACATCTGAGTATAAAAGCAGCTCTTAACTAAAAATATTTCTGCCCGCGGCTCTCCGCAGGCTTTTTTATTTCAGACAGTTGCGCCGCTCCACTCTTCTGTCTTTTTGCAGTCCACTCGCTTTTTGTATCGTACGCGGGCGCGGCAGCGCGGCGCGCACGCGTATGCGCGGAAACTAAAATTTTGTCGTGCGCACGCGAGAAAATTAATGTTAATTTTTAACAAAATTTTCACAAGACTGTAATATATTTTCACATTTAATTTGTATCAAAAAACAGTTGACTATACATCAATGCTGACTTATAATCTTTTCTGTAATTTTTTACTAAACATTTTGTTTAAAATTGCTAACCGTTTACTATCTTTAAACGCAGGGTTTAACTAATTGGTTTATTATTTTTAAACGCAAAGTTTAACCCTCCGTTTGCTTTTCAGGCAAAAACAAGCTTTTATATTAGGGTGATTTTTATGGAAATTGGCAGCAAAATCAAACTTCTGCGACAACAGCTCAACCTTTCCCAGGCAGAGCTCGCAGACAGATGCGAGCTCACCAAAGGCTACATTTCGCAGCTTGAAAACGACATTACTTCCCCCTCTATATCCACTCTGTGCGACATACTTTCCGCACTCGGTACAGACCTTGCCGAATTTTTCAAAAAAGAGGACGACGAACGGGTAGTCTTCGGAACGGACGACTTCATTGAAAAGCGCGACGACGGAATGACGCTCAAATGGATAATTCCCAACGCGCAGAAAAATATGATGGAGCCGATAATACTTGAACTGTTGCCCGGCGCCGCCTCCTCTGAGGATTTCCCGCACGACGGCGAGGAATTCGGATACGTCCTTGAGGGCAAAGTGCGCCTGACGCTCGGCAAAAAAGCCTATGTATGCAAGCGCGGCGAAACTTTTTATTACAGGGCCAACACGACCCATTCAATAAGCAACGCGGGCAAGACGATAGCCAAACTTTTGTGGGTTTCGTCGCCCCCTAACTTCTGATAAATAATTCTTTAGGAGAGAATCATGAGCCAGTCTAACACCATCATCGAACTGAAAGACGTATGCAAATCTTTCGACGACACAATAGCCGTTGAAAATTTCAATCTTTCCATTCAGAAGGGTGAATTTGTCACCTTCCTCGGCCCCTCGGGCTGCGGTAAGACTACCACCCTGCGCATGATTGCGGGATTTGATTTGCCCACTTCCGGCCAGATACTTCTGAACGGCCAGGACATAAGCAAACTGCCGCCCAACAAAAGGCCGGTAAACACCGTATTCCAGCGCTACGCACTCTTCCCCCATCTCAACGTGTATGAGAACATAGCCTTCGGCCTCCGTCTTAAGAAGGTTGAAACTACCGTCACAAACCGCAAGGGCGAAACCGTTACAAAGCACGTCCACCTCTCGCGCAAGGAGATTGACGAAAAGGTTAAACGCGTTCTCGACATAGTTGACCTCGAGGGATTTGAAAAACGCTCGGTTTCCACCCTCTCGGGCGGACAGCAGCAGCGCGTTGCCATTGCAAGGGCAATAGTCAACGAGCCCGAAATTCTGCTCCTTGACGAACCGCTCGGCGCGCTCGACCTCAAGATGCGCAAAGAGATGCAGATAGAGCTCAAAGAGATGCACAGAAGACTGGGCATTACCTTCATATACGTAACTCACGACCAGGAAGAGGCGCTCACCATGAGCGACAAGGTGGTTGTTATAAACGACGGCGAAATTCAGCAGGTCGGCACTCCTACCGACATCTACAACGAGCCCGTAAACACCTTTGTTGCCGACTTTATAGGCGAAAGCAACATCTTCAACGGAATGATGACGGGCAAGCTCAGAGTTAAATTCTGCGGCGCGGAGTTTAAGTGCCTCGACGACTACGAGATAAACCAGTACGTCGACGTGGTTGTGCGCCCCGAAGATATAATAATCTGCAAGCCCGGCGAAGGACAGCTCAAAGGCAAAGTTCTCTCCACCGTGTTCAAGGGCGTGCACTACGAAATCACAGTTGAAGTAGGCAGATTTGAGATTGTTATACAGTCTACCGCCTACGCCGCGCCCGATTCCGAGATCGGAATGAAAATAGAGCCCGACGGCATCCACATAATGGAGAAAGTCTACACCGAGAACAAGTACAACGGCGTTATAACCAAGAACAACACCGTAAAGTTCGGCGACGGCGAATTTGAATGCGACGTAACCCAGCTCTACAAGGGTTCGCACCTCGACGAAGAGGGCTACCTTATTACGGCAAACGGCGAAAAGCTCGACCTTACGGGCACTGAAGTCATTGTTGAAGTCGGCTTTACAGACATTACCATGAGCGACGAAAAAGACGCCGGCGGCGTTGACGGCAGCATCATTTCCATAATTTACAAGGGCGACCACTACCGCTATATCGTAAGGACGGAGGAGAACGAGGAAGACTACGTTCTTGCCTGCCCCGACCTCTGGAACACGGGCGACAAGGTAAGCCTTATAATCCCCGCAAACAAGATAAAGCTTACCCTTAAACCTGCCGCGGGAGAAAAGAAATGACAAAGACCATTTCCCTTCGTTTCAACAGAAAGCAGCTGTGCATACCTTATGCGGCATTTCTCATTCTCTTCGTTATATGCCCGCTGCTCGTTATAATCTACTTTGCCTTTACAGACGGCACAGGGAAGTTCACCTTCGATAACCTCGTAAACTTCTTCTCCAACACCAACACGTTGGGAACTTTGCTCAACAGCATAGCCATCGCCGTTGTAACCACTATCGTATGTCTTGCGATAGCCTACCCCGTGGCGTACATTCTCGCACGCAGCAAATTCAAAAGAAAATACGTTCTTCTGATGCTCTTAGTGCTGCCGATGTGGATTAACTTCACGCTGAGAATTACGGCTCTCAAAGAGATACTCTCTGCAATAGAGGGCAACCTTGCAATGTACCCCTTCCTCAACACTGTCATAGGAATGACGTACGACTTTTTGCCCTTTATGATACTCCCGCTCTACACCTCCCTCTCCAAGCTCGACAAGAGCCTCACGGAGGCCGCTGAAGACCTCGGTGCAAACGGTTTTACCGTATTTATGCGCGTAGTGCTTCCCCTCTCTGTACCGGGCATTATCTCGGGCGTGACTATGGTGCTGCTGCCCTCCATGACAAACTACGTAGTGCTGGATATGCTGTATAACAGCACCTATATAATGGGCAGTCTGATAGGCAGCTTCTTTGCCGTCTATGACTGGAACAACGGCTCTATGATTTCGCTCATACTGCTCATAATCATATTTATAATCACGCTCGTCACCAACCGTTTCACAAACGACAGCGAAACCACGGGGAGGAACCTTTTATGAAAATTGCAAAAAAAGTTTCAGCCGTGGTATGGCTGGTGCTCGTTCTGGCGTTCATTTATATCCCCATACTGCTGCTCGCCGTTTACAGCTTTACGGACGCAACAATGGTTGGCGCAACGATAGACGGCTTCACATTCAAAAACTATATAACGCTTTTTGAAAACGAGGAATTGCGCGGAATGATAGGCGGCACGGTGCTGCTCGCCCTGGGCTCCGCACTCATTGCAGCAATACTCGGCACACTCGGCGCAATCGGCTCTTTCTATTCAAAGAGGACGGCAAAGAACCTTATAAACTACGCAAACCAGATACCCGTCGTAAACGCCGACGTCGTTACAGGTTTTTCGCTTTGCGTGTTGCTCATAGTGCTGCTCGGCATAGATAAAGATACATTCGTGCCGCTCGTTGCGGGACACGTGGTGCTCTGCACTCCCTTCGTTTACCTATCGGTAATGCCCCGCCTCAAGCAGATGGACAACAATCTGTACGAGGCCGCACTCGACCTCGGCGCAACACCCGCACAGGCACTCATAAAGGTAGTCATTCCACAGCTTCTGCCCGGAATACTCTCAGGCTTTATGCTGGCCGTGACACTCTCGCTTGACGATTACTTTATAACGACTTATACAAAACCGCCTACATTCGATACGATAAGCACCTACGTTGTAAACGCCACCAAGGGCGGACAGACAGACATAAAGACGGCGCTTTGGGCGCTCTCCACCATTATCTTCCTTATCGTGGTAATAGTAGTCGTGCTTATGAACGTACTTTCAAGGAAGAAAAAGTCTCAGGAGGCGCGCATATGAAAAAACTGAGAATTGCGGCGATAGCCGCCGCCTGCGCGTTATCATTCCCCGTATTTGCGCTTGCAGGCTGCGCTGAAGGCAAGGACACGGTAGAGCTTCGCATAGCCAACTGGGAAGAATACATTGACCTTGGCGACTGGGGCGAGGACGAGGCCATTGAGCTGGAAGACAGCACAGTGATGGGCGTGAACAGCGTTGTGGACGACTTCACCGAATGGTTCAATTCGCAGGATTACGGCTTTGAAGTCAGCGTTGAATACTCCACCTTCGGCACAAACGAGGACCTGTACAACCAGATGAACCTGGGCGATGTGTATGACCTTGTATGCCCCTCCGACTATATGATTATGAAGCTGCTCGCCGAGGACAGAATACTGCCCTATTCCGAACAGTTTATGGACGAGAGCAACCCTGAAAACTACTATATAAACGGCGTATCCGACTATATAGACGGCGCTGAGGGCAGCATATTCGACCAGTACGGCTGGAGCGGCATTGCCGCCTGCTATATGTGGGGCACAACGGGACTTGTTTATAATCCCGAAAGACTGGAAAGCGAGGAAGATGTCTCTACCTGGGATATACTCACCAACAGCGATTACTACAAATCGGTGACAATAAAAGACAATGTGCGCGACGCATATTTTGCCGCCCTTTCTATACTCTATAAGGACGAGCTCGACGCCATAAACGCCGACGAAAGCATGAGCGAGTCAGAGAAAACAGAGGCGCGCAGCGCTCTGTTAAACGCTACCGACAGACAGACGATAGCTGCCGCGGAGGACATTTTAAAGCAGATTAAGGAAAATGTTTACTCCTTTGAGACGGACAGCGGCAAAACAGATATGGTTACCGGAAAGGTAATAAGCAACCTGCAGTGGTCGGGCGACGCGGTATATATACTTGACCAGGCGGACGAAGAGGACACCGAACTTTGGTACTCCGTACCCGACGCCAACACAAATCTCTGGTTTGACGGCTGGGTAATGCTTAAAGAGGGTATACAGAACGATACTCAAAGGCAGATTGCCGCAGAGGCATTCGTAAACTTCCTCTCCCGCCCCGACATTGCCGTGCGCAATATGTATTATATCGGCTACACCTCCTCTATTGCAGCGGACGAGGTATTCCAGTACTTCGACTGGTGCTACGGAGCAATAACCGACCCCGAGGACGAAGAATATTACGAACTTACAGACGGCCTCTATGAGTACGACGTGAGCTACTTCTTCGGCGACGGACATTCGATATATGTGGATATGAGCACACTGCACGCAAGCGACGTAGTCGATACCGGCGAAACGGTAGACGGACACAAAGTCTACTCTGGCGGAATTGTAAACAGCGGAAGGCAGGCATTCGGACAGTACCCCACCAAGGATGTTATATCGCGCAGCGTTGTAATGCTCGATTTTGGCGATGACCTTGCGGCAATAAACCAGATGTGGATTAACGTGCGTTGCCTTGACATACTCGACATACCCGTCACTACGGTGGTAATTGTGGCAGTAATAATTGTTGCGGTAGTTGCGGCCATATTGATTTACAGATTCCGTTATGAAATCTTTTACAGCAGGCCGAGAAAAAACAAGGCCAACTAATCAGAATATTAGCTAACATTAAGTGTTGACGGAAATCGTTGACTGAAAATATTGACAGAAATTATTGCTGAATTGACAAAAATGGAAAGCTGCAGACGGAAAATTTCCGCCTGCAGCTTTTATTATGCAATATTTCTACCGCATTTATTGTGCAATATTTTTTATGATGGCAGCTTTATGTCTTCAGGTTTAAAATTGACTTTTACTAAAAAAGGTCGCGGCGGCGAGCTGAACGGCTAGCAGAGTAACGCGACTTGCGGGGGTGAGCTGCCCGCATCAGAGTGAACGGCGTCGTCGTACATAACGGCGACTTGTAGAGTGAGCTGCTGTTGTAGTACATACCTGTGCTTTGCATAGTGAACTGCTTTGTAGTACTGTCCCATTTGACGAGTCAATCCCCGTTGACGGCTGAACCATGTCTTTTGGCTTGAGCCCTGGGCAATCTTAACGACAGCTTTCGTACTGAATTTATATGTCGGGCATAAAGCAGATAATAAAAAAGCGGTGCCGTAAAATGCTCAACCGCTTTAAAAAACCAGGCTAAAGCCGCGCAGTAATACTGCCGCGCGCCAGCAAGCAACCCATACAAGCGGCACTTATTATTACCGCCCTACCATTAGACCTGCTGTGGCGTATATCATAAGCTATTCAGTCACAATTTTATGTTGTTCGTATACATCCAGCCCCTCTCATAAACTAAGCCCTGTTAAAATGCTGCAACAAATTAAAACTTAATTGTCGGATACTCAGTTACTGACAATTTTTTAATTATTAATTTTTTTATCTTGTTTTTTGGCAGAATTTACTAAAAAGTATATATTATACTACACATAGTACTATACATTTATTAATTTTAAGTAATTTCGCACCTTTCAATTAAAAATTACTTTTAAATCAGTCACTATTCTTTTCCGCCTCATACTGTTTTACACACCTGAATATGGCAAGAATAGCCATCTTTATTCCGTGCTCGGATGCGTATTTGTATAATCTTGCCGCCTTTTTTAAATCCACCTCCACACCATTCCCGAATTCATAACAAAGTCCGAGATTGTAGTAGGCCTGCGGGTCGCCGCTTTCAGCTCCCTTAGCAAAATATTCTGCCGCCTTAGCGTTGTCAGGCAACATAGACTTTCCTTCAGCATACGCTATGCCAAGATTATTATAGCCGCCAGTGCAGCCCTGCTCAACCGATTTTTCAAACAGCTCAAAACCGCAATTATAGTCCTGCTCCACGCCCTCTCCGTAATAGTACATATTACCAAGCTGCAACGTGGCCGCGCCTATTCCCCTTTCAGATGCCATATTAAGGTATTGCAGCGCTTTTTCATAATCTATGACGCACCCTTGCCCCTTTACATAACGCAGGCCGAGATTGCTCATAGCCGCGGCGTCGCCGCCATCGGCCGCAAGTTTGTAGTACTTAAAGGCAAGATTTTCGTCCTTCGGCACAAGCTCGCCCGTATCATAAATTTCAGCGAGGTCAAACATCGCGTCGGTATCGCCGCCGTCCGCAGATTTTTTATACCACCTGACAGCCTCGTTTACATCTTTTTTGCAGCCACGGCCCTCCATGCACATTATTGCAAGGTTATAGGCCGCATCATTTTCCTTGTCTGCCGCCGCCAAATAGAGTTCAAACGCCTTCTTGGCGCTCTTTCTTACCCCTTCGCCGTCAAGATAGCACTTTGCCAGATTGACCTGTGCGGTAGAACTGCCCTTAGCTGCGGCCTTTTTAAAGCATTCAATGCCACTTTTTCTGTCCTCATCTGTTCCCTGGCCAAAGTAGTACATAATTCCGAGGCTGGCAATACTATCAGCATCCCCCTTGTCAGCGCCAAGCTTAAAAAAATGAAGAGCCTTCTTTAAATCTTTTTCGGCAATTTCGCCCTCGTAATATATGCGCGCTATATCCCAGTACGCATCGTATGCCCCAAGTTCCGCGGCCTTTTTGAAGTGTCGGATTGCATTTTCGGCATCATTAAGCCTGTTGGCATACACCCAACCGAGGTTATAAGCACCGAGCTCGCTACCTTCATTTTCCGCACGCCCGTAAAGCGACATCGCCCTTTGCAAATTGCCCTCGCCGTCCGTCTCGGAATAGTACTTTCCAAGGTCGACCATAGCCGCAACTACGCCCAAATCCACAGCGCGTTCCCACGCTTTTACGCCTTCAGAGGTATCAGTTTCTGTGCCTATGCCATTCATATAGCACAGCCCGAGCATATAAAAACTGTAGTCGTTGCCCTCTTCAGCCGCCTGCTTAACATATTCAAAACCTTCAGTCTGCACTTTTTTATCGTCCGAACGCAGGCATACCGCGCCGAGACCGGGCAAAGCCTCTCTGTACCCATTTTCATAGGACAGTCTGAAGTAATGCTCGGCATTCTTATCGTCTTCCGCCTCAAGATAGTATTCGGCGAGGTCGCAGTACGCTTCCGCGTTACCCTGCGCGCCCTTTTGCTTACATTCGGCAATCCAGCTTGCAATATTATCCATAAATCCCCCTTTCCGTTAAAGAGTCGCCAGAGGTTCTGAAGAGATTAGCTCATAATCTTCGTTATGGGTGTAGAACTGTTCCATAAGCCAATATGTGCCCTCGCCGCCTCTTTTTAGTTTTTCTGTAATCTGCCCGCGCGTTACGGGCATTACCTGAAAGATACTTATAAACTTATTAGTTGAAATATAGCATTTGACAAAGTCTGGAGAATGTAAAATTTCAGGCAGAAGCAACACCGTACCGCAATACTTTTCGTTTAAGCCCATATCAATTGTATCGGAAACAGTGAGGTTTTCGTTTGCTTTACGAGGGTATTCTGCAGTATGCCAGAGCAAGGCGTTCAGTCTGAGCCAGTCGGCTGAAGAACGGCTTACTTTTATTTCAGGAGATAGAAACATGACATACTCGTTACGTCTGTTCGCATGCCTGCCTGAACCTATATCGCGCTCGGGCATAAGATAATCGCTTGCGCCTATTGTACACAATTTCCAGAACGGCAGAACTTTTGTGGGGCGGAATACAAAGGTTGTTATGGGTCCTTTACCATCCTGCATAAGTTCCTTTTTTAATTGCAGGCTGAAAACGGGGGTCTGTTTAAAATATTTTGTATAATGTTCATATAGTTTCTTGTGCCTTGAATTTATCATTTCCTCTCATTCCTATATATCTGAAAGCGCCCTCAAACTACAAACACAACGTAAAATTCAGGCCGCACGTAAACTTATAACTTTAAAAATGAGATAGCGGAGATAGCCAAAAACATTATAACACGCAGACATATTTATTGCAATATGCAAAAGGATATTGGCCGCAGCCTGCCAGCAAATAAATATAGTCTTTTTGATTTAAAAGGCAAAAAATGATTGATTTTTTCGGCAATATATTGTATTATAGTTGCGTTGCAAAAGATTTACCGCACAAACGTTTTCGGCATTAAAATCCGTAGTTAAATGGATATAACAGCCTGCACCTTTCGGTCCGTTGTGGGTTCGCGCGAGCGCAGCGCTGCTCTGCCGAAGGTTTCCGCAACGCGGAATACGGCAGATACCCGCCGAGGCGGGAATACTGATATTACAACGCTATAATTCAATATGCTTCCGTAGTTAAATGGATATAACAGCCCCCTCCTAAGGGGCCGTTGTGGGTTCGCGCGAGCGCAGCGCTGCTCTGCCGAAGGTTTCCGTAACACGGAATACGGCAGATACCCGCCGAGGCGGGAATACTGATATTACAACAAAATTTAATATGCTTCCGTAGTTAAATGGATATAACAGCCCCCTCCTAAGGGGCCGTTGTGGGTTCGATTCCCGCCGGGAGTACCAAAAATAACAGGTCATTTTATATGGCCTGTTATTTTTTTGGTATGGATAGCGTAAATCGGCGGAAATCGAGGGTGACGGCACGGCAGTTTGAAGCTTTTTCTTTAAAGCAGTTTTTCAGCCGTATCTTAAAACAGCCCTATCTTCAGATTTATATGTAATTTACCCCAGAATATACCGCGCGATAATTGAATATAACAATTTAATATGGTATAATACAGACAAGTCTATAAACTGTAAAAACTTACAGACAAACTACCCGCGGCATAATAACGGTTCTGATATGAAACTTTACTTTAAACAACGCTTTTTCAGCTGGTTCGACAGCTACGATATTTTTTATGAGGACGGCTCTGTCGCTTACACAGTAAAAGGCAAGCTCTCCTGGGGACATAAGCTTGTAATTTACGACATGGCAGGCCGCGAGTGTGGCCTGGTAAAGCAAAAAGTGCTTACTTTTTTGCCTAAATTTGAGCTGTACATAAACGGCGGATATATGGGCTGCATACGCAGACGCTTCTCCTTTATCCACCCCAAATACGAAATTGATTTCAACGGCTGGAAGGTTATAGGCAACTTTCTGGAATGGAACTATACCATTACAGACGCACGCGGCTATGTTGTGGCAGCCGTAGACAAGGAGCTTTTTCACCTTACAGACCACTATGCAATAGACGTCGCAAACCCCTCCGACGCCCTGCCCGCACTTATGTTCACCCTTGCCATTGACGCAGAAAAATGCTCACGCGGCTGAACGCGCCCTGCACCACATTATTACAAAGCGTTTGACTATACGCTTTGCTGAAACTGTGAATATAAAAAACACGCAATAACTATATAATTGAGCAAAAAATTACGCGGCGCTATATAGCGCCGCGGTCTTTATTTTTTACTCGAATTTTCTATAAGCCCTGGGACGGGTCGGGTTTGGCTTACATTCAGAAATCTGCTTTTCCAACCACTCCATATCGTACCACCTGCCGAACTTGTTGCCACAGCGCGCAAACTTTGCGCACGGCACAAAACCCATTTTTTTATGGAACTTTATGCTCGCGTTGGTGAGATACTCGTCCTCCTCTTCTATGCTCGCAATGCAGGCGTACATATGCACTATCCCCTGCGACTTGAGGGCGTTTTCCAAAGCTGTATACAGCGCCCTGCCCGTGCCGTGACCGGACGCCTCCTTGCTGACATAGATAGTAGTTTCGCACGACCAATCGTAGGCGCTCCTTTCTTTGAATTTCCAGGCATAAGTATACCCCGCTATCTTCCCGTCACACTCGGCAACAAAATATGGATAGAACTTTTTTATCTTCTGCATACGCTTTGCAAACTCTTCAACGCTGAGGGCGTCCTCTTCAAAAGTTATCGCCGTATTCTGTACGTAGTAGTTGTAAATTTTGCAGAGAGCCTCGGCGTCGGAAGGGCGAGCCTCCCTTATTATTATTCCGTCTAGCA
>DVNE01000008.1 GCA_018714625.1 Candidatus Coproplasma excrementigallinarum | reverse complement strand
CACACACGTGCTTTGCGCCGCCCTTTTTCACTTTAAATAATTATACCTGCAAGTTGTATTTCCGCACACGCCTTTGCGGCACAGCTTTACCGCTCTTTGCGTATGTGCAGCCATATAAAAACTCACGCAGGGAGAGCGGCGGCGGTTAATATGCAACAAAAAGACCACACATACGCACCCCGTCTGTCAATTCATTTGACTAAAGTAAATAAATATAATAAAATAAATAAAAGGGGTTAATATTTATGCGTATAGTTATCAAAGTGGGCACTTCCACGCTTACATACAGTTCTGGCAAACTTAATATACGCCGCGTCGAGGAGCTCTGCAAAACGCTGAGCGATATAAAAAATGCAGGCAACGAGATAGTGCTTGTAACCTCGGGCGCGATAGGCATGGGGGTAGGCAAGCTCAATCTTGCAGGCAGACCTTCGGATATGCCCACTAAGCAGGCGGCGGCTGCCGTCGGTCAGTGCGAGCTTATGTATGTGTACGATAAGCTCTTTTCAGAGTACAACCACACCGTCGCGCAAATTCTTATAACGGGCGGCGACATAGAAAACGGCGACAGACGCCTTCACTTCATAAACACTATGGAGCGTCTGCTTCAGCTCGGCGCGCTTCCCATAATCAACGAAAACGACACCGTCGCCACAGCCGAGATATCCGTCGGCGACAACGATACTCTCGCTGCGATAGTTGCCGTCAACATTCATGCCGACCTGCTGATACTGCTCAGCGATATTGCGGGGCTGTATTCGGCCGACCCCAAAAAGGACAAAAATGCCCGTCTTATACCCGTTGTGGAGACGGTGGACGACAAAATTCGCGCGCTTGCAGGCGGAGCCGGCTCTGCGCTAGGCACGGGAGGAATGGCCACAAAGATACACGCCGCGGAAATATGTACGGCAAGCGGGGCGGATATGGTAATAGCCGACGGTTCGCGTCCGCAGATAATATATCAGATTTTACAAAAAGAGGCGCATTGCACGTTGTTCAAAGGTAAAAAATCATGACTACAAGGGAAATTCTGCTTGCGGCAAACGCCGTAAAGACGCAGGCGGCGCTCGCCGATACAAAGACGAAAAATGCCGCGTTAATGGCAATGGCCGACGAGCTGTCGGCCTCAGAAAATGAGATACTCGCGGCGAATGCCGCAGACCTTGAGGCCGCTGACGGAAAGATATCCGACGTAATGAAGGACAGGCTCCGCCTTACCTCTGCACGCATACTCGGCATGGCTGAAGGCATAAGGCAGGTTGCCGCCCTTCCCGACCCAGTCGGCACGGTGCTTGAAAAAATCGTCCGCCCGAGCGGCATAGTCGTTCAGAAGGTCAGCGTTCCTCTCGGCGTGGTGGCGATAATATACGAAAGCCGCCCCAACGTCACCTCAGATGCGGCCGCCCTCTGCCTTAAAAGCGGCAATGTGTGCGTTCTGCGTATAGGAAAGGAGGCGTACAACTCCGCGCGCGCCATAGTGACTGCGCTCAAAAAAGCAATAACCAAAGTAGGGCTGCCCGCAGACCTTATAAACCTTGTGGAGGACACCTCCCGCCAGAGCTCTATGGACATAATGACGGCGTGCGGCCTTGTCGACCTGCTCATTCCCCGCGGCGGAAAGGGGCTTATTGATGCCTGCGTTCAGAACGCCAAAGTGCCCTGTATTCAGACGGGTACGGGCATCTGCCACGTGTTCGTGGATAAGTCTGCCGACTTTGAGATGGCGCTCAACATAATAGAAAACGCCAAGTGCAGCCGCCCCTCGGTATGCAATGCCATGGAGGTCTGCCTCGTTCATTCGGACATTGCAGAAAAGTTCCTGCCTGCACTGTATAAAAGACTGGTGGAGGGGCGCAAGCAAAACCCCGTGCTTTTAAAGCTTGACGGGCGCGCGTACTCCATACTAGGCGGCAGAAAAAACTGCGTTATGGCAGGCGCGGACGACTTCGACACCGAATTTCTCGACTATGTGATGGCGGTAAAAGTTGTTCCTGATGTAAAGGAGGCGGTAGAGCACATTGCCGCCCATTCGACAGGTCACAGCGATTGCATAGTTACCGAAGACGACGGCTCGGCCGCCTACTTTGTAAGCGCGGTAGACAGCGCCGCGGTGTATGTAAATGCAAGCACGCGATTTACCGACGGCGGCGAATTCGGGCTTGGCTGCGAGATGGGCATATCCACGCAAAAGCTGCACGCGCGCGGCCCCATGGGGCTTAAAGAGCTCAATACTTACAAATATATAATCCGCGGCAACGGCCAGGTCAGGTGACAGGTTAAATTTGCCTTCACTTTACGCGCTCAATGGTTTGACAACGCGCGCGCCAATCTATATAATAACTATGTAAAAATTTTGTATAAAAAAGGACTATTTTATCGGCATATGTTCAATGTAGAAGACGATATTTTTTACGTAGGCGTAAACGACCACAGTACAGACCTTTTCGAGGGTATGTATAAGGTGCCTGACGGCATGTCTTATAACTCTTACATCATTGTTGACGAAAAGATTGCGGTGACCGATACGGTGGAGGGACATTTTGGCGCGGAGTGGCTTGCAAACATCAAAAAAGTGCTTGCAGGCAGAACGCCCGACTACCTCATAATCCATCACATGGAGCCCGACCACTCTTCAAACATTCAGAACTTTTTAAGAATTTATCCCAACGTCATAGTCGTGGGCAACGCCAAGACGTTTACAATGATAAAGGAGTATTTCGGCTTTGAGGTAAACAACAAGCTCAATGTTGCCGAAGGGTCGGTACTGTCTCTCGGCAAGCATACGCTGCGCTTTGTAATGGCGCCCCTCGTTCACTGGCCGGAAGTAATGGTCACCTACGACGAATACTCAAAAGTTGTATTCTCTGCCGATGCCTTCGGCAAGTTCGGCGCGCTCGATAAAGAGCAGCCCTGGGATGACGAGGCAAGGCGTTACTACATAGGAATAGTTGGCAAGTACGGCGTTCAGGTACAGAGCCTTTTAAAAAAGCTTGCAATGCTCGACGTAAAAAAGATTTGCCCTCTGCACGGTCCCGTGCTTGAAGGCGACCTTTCGCACTATATCTCGCTGTACGATACCTGGTCTTCATACAGACCGGAAAAGGACGCGATAATGGTGGCGTACGCCTCGATTTACGGCCACACCAAGGCCGTTGCCGAAATGCTTGCCGATATGCTTAAAAAGGCGGGCAAGGAGGTAATAATTGCCGACCTCGCCAGGACGGACAGGGCAAAGTGCGTAGCCGATGCATTCATGTGCAGCAAGCTCGTGCTCGCATCGGTAACCTACAATGCCGAAATCTTCCCCTGCATGCGCGAGTTTATTGATTGCCTTGCAGAGCGCAACTTCCGTTCGAGGACGGTGGCATTCATAGAAAACGGCACCTGGGCGCCCATTTCGGCCAAGCTCATGCGCGAAAGGCTCTCTTCCTGCAAGGATATTAACTTCGTTGCGCAGACGGTAAAAATCCGCGCGGCGTTCAGTGAAGAGAATGTGCCTGAACTTGAAACAATGCTGAACGAGCTTGTAAAGTGAGTTCTGCTTTAAAATTGTGTTTTACATAAGTATAAGATTTACTCTTTACCGGAGATTGTAAATGAAGGCTTTGAATAAGCTTTGGGGAGAATTTAAAAAATTCATAACCCGCGGCAATGTTATAGACCTCGCCGTAGGCGTTGTAGTAGGCGCCGCTTTCACGGCAATAGTAACAAGTCTTACAAACGATATTATAATGCCGCTTATAAACTGGGCTGTCGGCGGCGACGAGGGAGGCCTTTCCTCGCTCTGCACGGTGCTTAAGGCGGTATATATGAAGGACGCAGACGGAAACGACGTCCTCGACCTTGCCAACTTCCTCGTGATAAACTGGGGCACGTTCATTCAGGCAATTTTAGATTTTATTTTAATCGCACTCGTGGTATTTGCCATAGTCAAAGTGATAAATACCATACGCGAGGCGGGCAGCAAGCTCAATACCCAGGCCAAGAGGGAGAAGGAGCTTAAAAAGCGCGCAAGGCGCATTGCAAAGGAACAGGGTATTTCCTCGGCAGAGGCAAGGAAACTTGCAGAGGCACAGCTCGCAGCAGAAGAGGCGCCTGCTCCCGCAGCGCCCGCCAAGCCTACGGTTGAAGAGTTGCTTGCCGATATCAAGTCTCTGCTTGCCGAGCAGGTGGCAAAGGATGGCGCAGACAAAAATTCTTCTGAGGATAAAGAATAAGTTTGCTCCGCGTTTGTGTATAATTTTCAGCACTATAATTCTGAGCCGTTTTTTTGCGGCTTATATCTTTTAATATTTTAAGTCTTTGTCTTCCGGGGCGGAAAAATCCGCCCTTGTATTTTGGAAACGGAAGAAAAACAGAGGAAAAAGGGAAAATGAAGAGATTGCTCATAAAAAAGGCGGTTTTTGCGCTCGGATATGTACTGCTTGCCGTAGTGATGGAAATCGTCACCTTTTTATTGATGGGACTGGGTGTTGTTCCCGAATATTTCGGCCTGGATTTAGCCGTCATATTCATAATTGCATTCATTATATTTATAATACCTAACAGCGTTGCGCAGATAGTGGTAATATCCTTTCTGTTTGCCTTTCAGATAATTATATCCATCGCCAACGAGGCGCTCTATTCAATGAGCGGCATGGTGTTCAGTTTCAGCATGCTCAACCTCGTCAACGAGGTAACTGGCGTCGTTGCGGCAAGCTTCCTCAACTGGTGGCTTATCTCCATTGCCATAGTGTTGTTTGGCGGCTCGCTCGCAGGTTTTATAATCTTCAACAAAAAGTATGCAACGCCCAAGGGCGTGTTTACCCGCCAGTCGGTGACCATTCTGGTTGCGGCATTCATAATTGCCGAAAGCTGCGCGGGAATACTCTACGCGCTCACAGTAAACAGCTTTACTGCCTCCGCCGACGCAATGCAGACGGACGACAGGCTGAGTATGTTCTATAACGAAAGGGAACTTTACGAAGAACAGCAGTTTACCGCCAAGGCATTTTCGCGCTTCGGCACATTCGGATATATTGTGGTGAATATAGGCAACTCTGTATCTTCCGATACGTATGTAGACGAAGTGACCGCCGAAGAAGTGGACGAGTACTTTGCGCAGGGCAAAATGAGTGAAAGCGTCTATGGCGACAATATCTATACCGGCGCAGTGGACGGCAAAAATCTAGTGCTGATAGTCATTGAGTCGGGCGAATGGTTTGCCATAAACAAGGAATATACGCCCACGCTCTACGCAATGGCGGAGGGCGGAATAGCCATGACCGACTACCACGCGAGGGATAAGACCAACCATTCCGAGGCGCTCTCAATAATGGGCAGTTACCCTTCAGACGCCGCCCTCGAGCCCGCGCAGGTTGCAGAAAACAGTATGCCCTATACGCTGCCCAATCTTCTGAACGGCGCAGGCTACACAAGCAACTATTTCCACCTCAACGTCGGCTCGTACTACAGCCGCAACGAGGTATTCAAACAGCTTTACGGCTTTGAAACTACGCACTTTTTAGACGATTTGCCCCTTCTGGACGGCTATGAAAACAAGCACGGGTTTAACGACTTCGATAAGGATTCAGAGCTGTTCAGAAATTATATGGATGAGTTTACATATTCCGAAGACGGCGGCCCGTTCTTCAGTATGTTCATGACGCTCATATCCCACGGCAGCTATACCGACCTCATTTATAACGGAAACTACCCGTATAACGACGCTCCCGAATCCTCCACCGATATATGCAACGACCCTATGACGGAGGAAGAGAAGGAAAAGTTCAAGGATGACGTCACAGTAAAGGGGCTGGAGGAATATTACGAAATAGTCAACAGCCTTCCCAAAACCTTTGTTACGGGTACTCCCGGCATAGATGTTGAATATCTCGATAATTCCGGAAACTATACAGATACTTTTTTAAGATACAAGCGCTATCAGGCGGGCATTATGGACCTTGACCTGGGCGTAAATATGCTTGTCAAGGACCTTGAAAGCAGCGGCGAGCTGGACGATACGGTATTTATGTTTTATGCCGACCATTCGTGTTACTTCGACCAGATGAATTATCTTATGAAGGGAATAGACTCGTCCGAGTTCTATAACACGCACTTGTATAAAATTCCCTGCTTCATATGGTACGGCGGCAGTATGGACCTTGATGTTCAGGCGCTCCCCGTGACAGGTTATCAGAGCGTGAATTTTACGGCTACCAAAGACCTTGATAGTCCGCTTCAGTCGCAGAAGATAGAAAAGTTCTGCAATACGCTCGACATTCTGCCCACGCTTTTACAGCTCTTCGGGTTCAGTTATAATATGAATATGTATCAGGGCGTCAGCATCTTTTCCGACCTTGAAAGCATATTCGTCAGTCACGAATCGGGCATATTCATAGATAACATCTATTTCTCTGCAATAGATGTGTTTGTAGAAAACGGTTCAACCTGGGATTGCTACAACTTTGACAAAACCTACTTTGCAAAGGGCTTTTCCGATGAGGTTCTTACATTTTTGAACAGAGCCGTAGATTATTACGATAAGCAGACTATGCTCGATGCCGTAGTCAATCTGGACTACTTTGCCGAAAGGGATTTTATTGGCGGGTATAACGGCATTACATATATAGAAAAGATAAACTGAAAATTTATATAATAATATTTTATAATGCTGCGCCGCGCGG
>DVNE01000007.1 GCA_018714625.1 Candidatus Coproplasma excrementigallinarum | reverse complement strand
TAGAATTTTTGAAAATCTCTCACAAAAAAAGCAATCTATCGTTTCCGAAAGATCGCTCTTTTTCTCGCTTGAAAGTGCAATTCCTTTATGAATTTTATTTTGATTTTATTCCCTATGGGAATTGCGCTTTTGCGTAATCTTCGTTTTTATCTGCAAAACAGTCGCGCGGGTCGGGAATGTCGTGCTTGTTGTGTTCAAAATATATTTGTCGGTTGTGAGCAATCTTTCTGCGGAAGTGCAAAAGTTCTTTGTCCACGGCGCGGTAGCATGCAGTCTTAATGGTTATGTATTTGCCGCTTCTGTCTTTGCCGTAGATATCGCTTACAAACATTCCCTTGAACTGATACAGAAAGCAGATTGCAAGTTGTGCGTAATCGTAACCGTCTGTAATCGTGTAATTAATGTTCTTTATTCTATTCAAATCCTTGACTAAGCCGTTATATAACTTTGAAACAACTTCAAAGTCAAAGGGCATGACATTGCGAAGAGCTTGCAAAGCAATCATTTCGCCCATAAGTTTTACATTGTCGTCCGAGATAGGTTCGGCGAACAATTCGCCCTCGTTCGCATATTTACCTTTCGAGAGCTTAGTGACCAACATTTTCATTTGAGTTGCCTCCGTGAATAATTTTGCCTTTTTCGGGCAAGAGGCAAAGGGGCACGGGACGGTGAAAATGTAGCTCTCTAAAAATAAAATTTGCACAAGTCAACGGGACAAAGCCAAAATCGTTGCGTTCAGAGGGTATTAAACGGCTATGTAACGCCCGAAAGGCGTAGGTGTAATGAAAATCCTCGTAGAAACAACAAACGAACGTTTGTGCAAATTTTAAGCGACGATTTTGCGGCCGTTGACTTGCGCGAGGAACCGTGCAACAATAGCCTCTCCGAAAAAGAAAAAAGAGGAGGCAAAGGGAAAGAGAAAATATGATAAAAGTGCGCGGCGGTAAAAACGGGACTTTGCAAGCGGGTCAGCGCAAAGCCCGTTTTCGCCGCGCTTTCGTTTTCTCTTTTCTTGATGAGTAGTTAGTCGGTCAATTAAAAAGACGTGAGCTTGTCTGCGGCGGCGCGAAGCGCCGACGCACTCGTCAAAGACAAGCTCACACCTAACTGCCACTTAGCTGTTTTAGCGGTGGTATTGAGGTATGAATTTGTTTGCCTGTTCAGTCGTGTGTGTGCGCTTGGTCGGCGCCCGAGCGCGTAAGCGCGAGGGTGGCGGAACGGCGGCAGCCGTTCCGTCAGCTGAAAGCCGCCGCTTGTTAATACTTTAGCGCACACACTACAGCCATTTTGAAAAATTTCAGGCTAAAACAGTATCTGTTGCCTCTATTTTTTAGTTCTTCTGGTTCTTTAAAAAGGCGTGGAACCTGCCTCTGAAAGAGGTGCGGTGAAGAATTGAAAATAAGGGTATTGCGTGTGCAACACGGTTGCGTTATAATTATATTATAAGTCGGAGAGAGGGTGTATAAGTTGGATATTGTACAGGTAGTCGCGTTCGAGCAGATTTTAATGGAAGGAATAGACAAGCTCATCAAGGAGATAGAGGAGTAATGCATGACACAATCACAAAATTGCGGACATTGGCTGAAGTTAAACATGGTTCAATTCAAAAAATGTGGATTTTGAAAAACAAGAAAGAATTTCCGACAATGTGTGACTATCTTCAAAAAATAGATTATTCAATAAATGATTTGAATAGTGAAATCGATTGTCTTTTTGAATTAAGGAGTAAAGATGTAGTTTATATAATTTCTTTGGTTGATTGGATAATCGAAGCGTTTACGGCTTGTAAAAAATTGATTAGGGAAGTCGTTATTGCAGATTTTATTTATACAAAAGAAGAGGAATTAAAAAAGGCAAAAGCTTTTTTTAAAGCCTTACGTTCTTGCCGAAGTCATACTTGTCGTCAATAAGAATGTATCGCAGGCGGTACTGTTTGCACATCGCAAGGTATTTGGCATTGTCTGCCAAAATATTATTTAAGGTGCAGCAGCCGTCGTCTTTTCGATGCTCTATAACGTTCGCATATTTTTTTATGCTCTCAAAATTTCGCACGATGTATGCCCGGCTCATCACAAGGCAGATAAAGCGGATATCTTTGAGATAGCTCTCCGAAAAATCTGCTTGCCAGTCAAACGGGATATAACAACCCTCGATAATCAGGTTCTGATCGTTCTCTATGGCGGTTTTAATGATTTCCCGCGCGATCGGCCACAAATAACTTGTGAGTTCTTCGTCGTCATCGGGAGTGAGCGGCGTATTCCCGCTGCGTATCAATCCCATTTTTAAATGATCCAGAGAGAGGTAGGGGAAGTGATACTTTTCAAGCAGTTTTTGCGCCAGTGCGGTTTTGCCTGTGTGCGAAGCGCCGGTAATGAGTACGACCATAAAATTACTCCCGTAGTTTTGTATAAAACAATCTATAAAGCGTTAATACGATTATACACGCAATTTGCCGGAAGACAATACTTTGAGCAAAATTTCTTTTTAAATAATGGGAGGAGGCAGCGGCAAAAAATTTACCGTGACAGCTTTGCCGGTTTCTTTGTCTGTGCAAATTTTGCTTTCGGTTATTTTGTTGTGTGTCAGTTCGAGCGGCGGAAAGGGCAAAAAATGTCGCGGGCGCCTTTGACGCGGGACGGTCGGGCTTTATATATGCCGCAACTAACGTGGTTTTCGGCGTGCGGAAAGGGGAGCGGTTGCGGCGTGGAGGTAGTTAGTTTTAAAAAAATGGCAGTTTGTAGGCGGGGGTTTACAAAATTATAAAATGTATGGTATAATTAACGCAAAATATGATAGACAGCGGGGGCCCCCGCTGTCTGTGCCGAATGGCACAGACAGCAACAAACATTCTTTACTTTTATGGAATTTTTTACATTTGTTTACGACTATGTATTTATAATCCAGTTGCTGACGGTGTGCATATCGCTGGTGGTTGTATTCTATCCGTTCAGCCGAAATATGCGTTCCTTTCTGATAGGCGTACTGCATGTGGCGGTGCTGTTTGGCATAGGCACGCTTTTAACCTGGGGATTGTTCGCCCTTTCAAAGGTGTGGACGTTCCTTGCGGGCATAAATTTTCAACTTTCGTGGCTGCTGGTAATTACGGGATATCTGTGCCTCAATCGCATATATATCGCCAGCAGGCTGATAATGGGCGCCACGTTGTATGTTTCGGTGATAGCCGTCGCCGACCTCGGCAGGCAGGTGATGAACTTAATGCCGCCGGACAGCGCATGGATAAACCTTGTATTTTATGTGCTCATAATAGCCTACAGCCTGCTTCTGCGCCGCTACACGATGCGCTACTACAGCGATATCCCCATTATTTCGGTAATACTCATAATGGTGAACGCCGTATGCTCGGCGGTGCTCATCTTTGCCAAGACAATACTCAATGTGCACAGCGGGCCAACTTCGGCCAGGGATATATACTACACGCTCACGCTCGCGGCCATTTACGTATTCTCCGTTTCGGGGTATATGATGATATACTTCCACTGCAAGGTGCGCAAACGCATGACGGAGCTCTCCGTTCGCAACAAACTGCTCGAAGCCGACAAGCAGATGCTTATAATCTCCGAACAGGCCATAAGCGAGCTACGCTCTATGCGGCACGACATAAAAAACCAGTATAAAGTGATGGAAATAATGCTCGGCGAGGGCAAATATGACGAGCTCAAGCGCTACTTTGCCTCCATGAACGAAAGCTTTTTAAAGGAGGCGGGCAACTCTTTCATAGACTGCGGCAACACGCTCATCAATTCGATAATAAACATGGAGCTTTTAAAGGCCAATAAATACGGCATACAGCTCGTAACAAAGATAAATGTGCCCTCTTCCCTTCCGTTTGAAGAGAGCGACCTGTGCCGCATACTCGTCAACCTTCTGGATAACGCTATAGAGGGAGTGCTGCGCGCCGAAAGTAAGGATTACCTGATCGTCGTAAAGATAGCCCGCCGGGCAGATTATCTTTATATATGCGTGCAGAACGGCATAAGGGAAGACGCCAACCGCGACGAACTTTTAGAGATGAATACAGAAAAGGAGGACGCCGTAAACCACGGCTACGGCCACCGCATAGTAAAACGCGTCGCCGAAAAATATAACGGCCTTGTGACCTACACGGTGGATGAAAATGAATTCATTGCCGAAGTCATGCTGGAATTCAACAACTAACACCTTTCAGGAGAAGATATATGGACAGAGCCATGGCCTTTGCCGTATGCGACGACGATGAGATCGTATGCGAGGCTATCTGCAATAAAATAAAAAAGATACTTGCCAAGTGCGGCATATCTGCGCGGACGGATAAACACGTCTCTCCGCTGGCGCTGCAAAAGAACATCGAAAGCGGCGAAAGACGGTACGACGTGCTCTTTCTGGATATAGATATGCCCAAGCTGAGCGGCATAGACCTTGCGAGATCGCTCAAAAAAATGCAGGACGCGCCCGATATAATCTTTGTTTCCAACCGCGAAGATCTCGTCTTCGAAAGTTTTTCCGTGCGACCCTTCGGCTTTGTGCGCAAAAATAACTTTTCGGCAGATCTCGGCGATACGCTGCTTTCATACATCAATACCCGTCTTGTGAAGAATACTTACATCGCCATAAACACCAACGGTAACTCCGTGGTGCGCAAAATAAAGGTCTCAGATATAGTTTATATAGAAAGTTTCCGCTACCGCCAGTATGTTTACACGGCAGACGGCGAACAGCTGGAGTGCCATATGTCTATGGAGGAGTTCGAAGAAAAGCTGGCCGCCTACGATATAGTAAGGATATACAAAAGCTACCTCGTGAATTTAAAATACGTTCAGCGCATAGAGCGGAGCGGCGTGCTTTTAAACTACAAGGGCGGCGTAACGCTGGCCATCAGCCGCGACAAAATAAAAGAGCTTCAAAACCTTTACCTTTGCTACCTGCGCAAAATGGGCGCCGTGCTGTTCGACGAGGGCTGAACGCCCGCAAAGATCCGGCCGCGCTCCGCGGCGCTCAAAGCTGCAATTTATATACCGCGCGCGAACCTGCGTGCGGTTTTTGCTTTCAATAACTATATAATATGGTGATATCGTCAGCTGTTCATTGTGCGCCGCTCGTATGCAAAAAATTTGCGTGCGAGCGTTTTTTATTGGGGGCGTAACGCCCCTTTCGGCGCCGCGTGCAGAGCAAAAAAAGGATGACAGTTGGTGCAAAATTATTTACGGTTGGTAAATCAAAAATCTGAATGTTGGCGTTTAAAGGCAGTTTATTTGCAAGGTCTTGATAATTTTTTGCGCGCAATTTATAATACGGTCGTCAGAAACGTTCAGAAGATGTTTGTATCTGACGGAAAATATATAACGGAGGAAAAGAGAATGGCAAAAACAAAACAGGCCGGCAAGAAAAAGGCACTTGCATTCGTTGCATGCGCCGCCACGCTTGCTATGGGTCTTTCCGCGCTGTATGCCCCCGCTGCAGCATTTGCGGAGACGGGCAGCACTGCGGCAACCCCTAACAAGTATTATACGGACTTCAATTCTTTGGAAGATGCCCTTGCTGCGGCCGAAAAACACACCGAAAAGACGATCGCCGAAGGCGCAACTTTGCTTAAAAACAAAGATGAAGCTCTGCCCATGAGCGGAACGGCGTCGGTGACAGTGCTCGGTGAAAGAGCGGACGCCCTTACGGGCGCAGCCGCAACGGGCAGCTTTACGTCTGATACCAGCGGCGGCGGCGACACCGTGGCCGGTGTGCTTGAAGAGGCGGGCTTCAACGTAAATCCCACCGTAAAAAAATATTACGAAGTGCAGACGGCCGATATCGGCAATGAAGATTACACGTTCAACGGACAGGTAAAAAATTCCTTCCGTCTGTTCAATGACGCGGCCATCGTAGTGCTCTCTAGAACGGGCGGCGAGGGCAGTGACGCCAGCAGGATCACCAGCGAAAAGGCTGGCACCAACCTGCTTGACGAAAAGGATACTGATTCCCATGTGGCTCTTGCACAGGATGCGCCTTCCCCAGAGGGCGCCAAGGCGGAACCCGATACCTACAAGCACTACCTCATGCTCACCGACAGCGAAAGGGAACTTTTAAAGCTGGCTGAAAAAAATTTCAAAAAAGTTATAGTAGTGCTCAATACCTCCAACGCGATGGAGATAAAGGAACTCCGTGATTGGGACGGCGTAGACGCAATAATCAATGTGGACAGGCCGGGCGAAGGTGGACTTGCCGCTCTGCCCAAGCTGCTTACCGGCGAAGTAAACCCCTCCGGCGGGCTTGTTGACGAGTGGTATTCAGACTTTACCGCCGATCCCACCTGGTATAACTTCGGCGATAACAACCAGACCCGCGCGACTGCCGCCGGCCAGAACGACTACATGAACAGCGAAGGCAAAACAGACGGCAAACTTGCTAGCGGCCAGGACGTAATAGGCGATACCGAGGGCTTCCACGGCATCGACTACGAAGAGGGCATCTACCTCGGATATAAGTATTATGAAACTTACTATACCGATATGTATAAGATCGATCCCAATGCCGCACAGCAGTGGTGGGAAGATAACGTGACCTACGCCTTCGGCTATGGCCTCTCCTACACAACGTTCTCGTTCAAGTCGGGCGGCATCTTCACGGACGCCTCGCTCAAGACCAAACTTGCGGCGGAGAACGTATCGGCGCTCTTCCAGTCCACCGCAACAGAGGCTGCCCAGGTAGAAAAGATCTATCTGCCCGTAACGGTAACCAACACCGGCGACGTTGCCGGCAAGAAGACCGTTCAGGTATATGTGAGCGCGCCTTATGATAACTCCAGCCTCGTTGAAAAGCCCTCCGTTTCGCTGGTAGGCTATACAAAGACGGACATCATCAAGCCGGGCGAATCGCAGACGGTAGTGGTAGAGGTCAACGTGCAGGATATGGCCTCGTGGTATTCCTATTATGCCCAGTCAGGTAATAAGACCAAAGGCGCATACATAATGGAGGATGGCGACTACACGCTGCGCATCATGGAAGATTCGCACTTCGACTGCTCGACCACGCTCGGCGAAGACGGCCTCTACTATGTAACGGACGCCGATGGCAACAAGACGGTGGAGTGCTATGCAGAGGAAAAGTTCAGCCTTGACAAAGACATCGCGCTCGAACAGGACGACTTCTCCGGCAATCAGGTATCTTCGCTGTTCACCGACGGCCTCAACTCCAACGGCGAGGGCGCCGACGGCGAAACTGAAGTTGACGACAGCAACTTCGGCAACGTCCGTACGGCCGACATGATGAAGGACGGCAAGTCGGGCATGACCAGCATGACGAGGAACTCCACCATCAGCGCAACCAAGACCGCGCTTCACGATAATGTGGCCAACTATACGGGCGTGGCAGTTCCCACCAAGCCTGAGGACGTAACTGCTGTGGTAAACGGCTTCGACCTCTCCTTCCCCGAAGCCCCCACTGTGGCAGACCTCACCTTTAAGGACAACGTGCTCGATAACTGGTCGTTCTGGGATAACTACGCCGTAAGCAGCACTTACACCGGCGTAAACGACGCGACCAGCGCCTACAGCAAGTATTACGAAAACGACGACAATAAGGGCTACGTATGGTCACAGACCTCCGTTCCGGAAGGATGGACGCAGGCTGCGGGCACACTCACCAAGTATGTGAACGAGGGCGCCAACGGCGACAAGGGCAACCAGGAGATCTGGATGTACACTTCCACCGGAAACACCATAAAGTTTGCCGATATGGCTGGCTTGTCCTACGATGATCCCCAGTGGGAAAACTTCCTCAACCAGCTCACCTATGATGAACTGTGCTACATCAACACCTACTGCGGTTACGGCACGGGCAACATCAACAGCATAGAAAAAGACCTCACGGTAGATCGTGACGGCCCCAACAGCATCAACCAGGAATTCCAGATGGCGGCAGAGAGCGTGCTTGCAGCCACATGGAACACCGAGATAGCCGAAGAGCGCGGCATACTTGTTGCCAACATAGCGCTTTTAACGGGCTTCCAGGGCTGGTACGCACCCGGCGCGGATATACACCGTTCGCCCTTCTCAGGCCGCAACAACGAATACTTCTCGCAGGACGGCATACTCGGCGGCTACATGGGCGCGGCGCTCACTCAGGGCGTTCAGTCCAGGGGCGTCATATGCTACACCAAGCACATCCTCATGAACGACCAGGAGACCGACAGGGGCTGCCTCTTCACCTGGGCAGACGAGCAGGCCATGAGGGAGAATTACATGAAGAACTTCCAGATGATCCTTCAGGAAGGCGGCTCCAAGGCGGGCATGACTGCATACGGCAGGATTGCCGGCATATCCAACACCAACAACACCAACCTTTCGGTAGAGCTCTATCAGAACGAATGGGGCAGCCAGGCTTACTTTGTAACGGACGGCTACATCGGCTGGAACCAGAGGACCAATCCCGACATGATGGTAAGGGCGGGCAACCAGACCATACTTACCACAGCCAACACCGAATATCTCTCCGGCCAGACCGATCCCACCACGGGCGAACAGCCCACCGGCGGCTTCTTTAAGGCGGGCGCTACGCTTCCCGACGGCACTACTGCCGCAAAAGAGGGCGTTTACATCGCTCAGGCCGGCGAAGGTGGCAAAACGGTATACGAGATCAGCTACACCCAGTGGTACTGCGTAAGGCAGATGGCGCACGGCGTGCTCTATCAGCAGGCCAACTCCGCAGGCCAGTTCAACGGCTACTCCGGCCTTGAAGTTACGGGCGGCAAGCTCTCCGCTACCGAAAGCGTAAGCGCAGACTTAAGCGTAAATATCGACAGCTCGGTAGATAAAGATTCCTTTGTAAAATACTCTGCAGCCAACCTTCCCACAGGGCTCTCCATCGATGAAAACACCGGCGCCATAACGGGCACCCCCGTGGCCACCGGCGAATACAAGGTAGACGTTACCTTCACCATAGACGGCTGGGTACAGAAGACGGCAACTTACACCCTCAACGTGGAGGCGGCCATCACCGTCACCGCAGAGAGTGACGATTTAAGCACCGCAAAGGTGGGCACGGAATTCTATGCGGAGCTCAACTCTTCCGTATACACCAGTGCCGACTACGATTCGCTCGTATACAGCCTTAAGGATGGCAGCAGCCTTCCCGCAGGCCTCACCCTCAGCGAGGGCGGCATAATAGAGGGTACTCCCGAACAGGCCGGCACGTTCACCTTCACCGTAGTGCTCACCGCCGAAAATGAAGACTCCGGCGATCAGGGCGGCAAAGGCGGAAAGGGTAAGGGTAAGGGCGACGGCGGCAACTCTGCAAAGACTGCCGAACACACTTTCACCATCGTGGTGACTGCCGACGGCGAGGTCGAAGTTCCCGAAGAGATCACGCTTGAAGATCTTCAGGCAGAGATCGACTCCCTCAAAGAGAGCATCTCCGGCCTTCAGGAGAGCATAGAGGCCCTTCAGACCAATGAAGAGGGCGGCTCCGGCTGCTCCGGCTCTGTTGAGGGCGTGGCAATGGCGGGCGCTCTGCTTGCGGCAGCAGCAGCTGCAGGCACCGTGATAGCCGTTAAAAACACAAGGCGCCGCAATAAGTAAAAAGCGGCCAAAGGCTTAGAACTTGTACCGCCGCCGATCCTCCCCCAAAACAGGCGGCGGTACAAAAAAATTCAACAGCACGCTGCATAAGTTACTGTCCTTATCCTTTTCCCTCCATAATAATGCAGCGGCAAAATTTTCCTGCAGCGGCGGCATAGCCGCCGCTGCAGTGAAAATTAAATTTAAATTTAAGGAGAAACTTTTATGACCAGGTTACTCAAAGGTATGGTTTGCGCAGGCTGCGCTATCGCGATAGCATGCGGCGCGGGCGTTCTTGGCGCCTGCAGCGGAGACGGAGACAAAGTAAAAAAATACACTGTAACATTTGAAACGAACGGCGGAAGCGAGGTGCCTTCGCAGCAGGTAGAGGAGGGCGCGCATGCCGTCCAGCCCGAAGACCCCGAAAAGACCGATTATATATTTGACGGCTGGTATAAAGATGAGGATCTCAAGACCGATTATATATTTGAAACAGAGGTAGTATCGCAGGATACCACCGTATATGCGGGCTGGCTTTCCGCAGCGGATACAGAGACGGCCACCGCAACCTTTTACTGGAACTATGAGGGCGCGCCCGATGACGGCGTTTACGAGGTGAAGGAGTTTGCAAACGGCGGCAGGCTGCGCAAACCCGCAGACCCCAAGCGCGATGGCTACACGTTCGAAGGCTGGTATATGGATGCGGAATATCAGACGGCATTCGTAAACAACAGTGCCTACACCGGCGACCAGAGCATCTACGCCCGCTGGCTCAAAACTTACACCTTCGAAGCGGAAGATACCAAGATAACCGGCTTTGAGCCCAACGAGGACTACTCTGTAAACGGCGAGGGCGATAAAATAGGTCACGGCTCCTCCAGCGACTTCAGCGGCATGGGCCTCATCGGCAACGACAGCGCGGCAAGCGGCGGCAAGGCCGTGCACGGCATCTATTACGAAGGCGCCTACCTGGATTTTGAATTTACCTCCGACAAGGCCGAAACGGGCGTAGCTTTATCGCTTGTCATCTCGGCGGAATTCAGGGAGGTAACGCTCACCCAGGATACCTTCCAGGTACTTGTAAACGGCACGGCCGTAAAGTATAAGAGCGGCGATATAACGCTCGACGGCTCGGAGTACGGCGACGGCTACTGGGACAGCGGCAATGCGCACAAATATACCGAAGTGATCATAAACAACATAGATATCAAAGAGGGCGAAAACGTTATACGCCTCTATGTAAACAACAGCCAGGCTATGCCTACCGGCACCTGTGCCGCCATGGCGCCCATCGTGGACTGCATAAAGCTCCGCAGTTCCTCGCAGCTTACTATGACGGTGTATAAAAATTCCTGAAGGTAACGGCAATGAGCGTAATTATAAAAATAAAAAGTTTTTTTGCGGGTAACGCCCCGTCCGTCCGCGCGATAGTGGCGGGTGCGCTCTCCGCCGCAGGCATAGTGTTTGCAATAGCAGCGGTGTGCCTGTATTCGGCTACGGGCGTTACCGATTTCAATCCGGAACTCGATGCGGGCGCAATAGCGTGGGCGGCTGTAGGCGCGGTGCTCGGCCTTGCGGGGCTGCTCGTCGGGCTCATCCCGCTCAGATATTCTCACCTTGCGGTGAAGCCGCTCAGGTATGTTGCCTTTCTTACGATATTTTATGCCTTTATAGAATTTATGGGTTCGCAGGCCACCTACATTGCAAACGTGTTCGTGGCGATAGACGGCAACTCCTTTACGGCGGGATTTATCTTCACTTTGCTCTTCTACGTCCTTTCGTTCGGCCTTATGCTCGCGGCGGGCTGCCTGAGCTTTTCCGGCCCCGTGCAAAAGGACAGCGCCACAATAATCAGCGGCGAGGTATCAAGCGATGAATAAAAAAATTTTTAAACGCGGCCTGTGGGAGGGCCTTGCCGTAGGCTGCGCCGCCCTGCTCGTTTTGGTGGCGGGCGGTTACGGCATAGCCGATAGCCAGAGGGCGGCAATAAATTCGGCACTCAACATAGATACATCCTCTATAGAGCGCTCGGACGACCCCGAATATCAGTATTTTTCAAGTGAGTATAAAGACGGCGACTACTCCCGCCTGCAGGAATATTACTCCTCAGTGGCAAAGGAGGTGGAGGGCGAGGGCCTCGTACTGTTAAAAAATGCGAATAATGCCCTGCCCCTTTCCGAGGGCGAACAGGTGAGCACTATGCTCTCGGGCTCTGTAAACTTCGGCTATATTTCCAGCGGCTCTTCGGCCTCTTCCGGCGGCACTTACGATACTCTTGCACAGGCGCTCACTTCGGCGGGGCTCAAGGTCAATGAGGTCGCATGGGAATACTACAAAACGGCGCCCACGCGCAAAAAACTGGGCAACACCTACCTTATAAACGAGGCCGACTTCTCTGCCGTGCCTCAGAACGTAAAGGATAGTCTTGCCACATACTCCACGGCAATAGTCACCATTTCCCGCTCCAGCGGCGAAGGTTCAGATATCTCCGCGGCGGGCAGCGACGGCGAAGACGGCAGCTACCTCTCGCTCAGCGCGGGCGAGATCTCCGTGCTGCAGGGGCTCACCTCCTTAAAAAAGGCGGGTACGGTAAAAAAGATAATCGTGTTGCTCAACTCCTCGGCCACCATCCAGCTGGATTTCTTGTACCGTGAAGGTATAGATGTAGATGCCTGCATGTGGGTGGGCAACGTGGGCTCTGAGGGCATAAACGCCGTAGCCGAGGCGCTTACGGGCAAAATAGTGCCCTCAGGCAAACTTTCGGATACATACGTAAAGAACAACTTCTCTTCGCCCGCGGCAATGCAGCTTGGCTACAACGCCGGCAAGTCATTTGCGCAAGTTTATCAGAACTCTGACGACCTGAACAACACGCAAAAGTATTACGGCGTGTATTCAGAGGACATATATGTGGGTTACCGCTACTATGAAACGCGCTATACCGACTATGTCACCGGCAGGGAAAATACGGGCGAATACAGCTACTCTGCAGATGTCGCATACCCGTTTGGTTATGGCATATCCTACGCCCAATTTGAATATTCCGGCTTCACCGTCACCGAAAAGGACGACAGCTTCGAAATCAAAGTCACCGTTACCAACATCGGCGACAGAACGGGCAACAAGGCCTCTGGCAAGGAGGTGGTGCAGGTATATCTTCAGAAGCCGTATACCGAATATGATGAACAGCACGGCGTGGAAAAGTCGGCGGTGGAACTTGTCGGCTATGACAAGACGGATATCCTCGCCCCCGGTAAAGATCAGACGCTCACCATTATCGTGCAAAAGGAGCAGCTCAAAACTTACGATGCCTCCAACGCCCGCACATATATCCTCGAAGAGGGCGACTATTACTTTGCTACGGGCAACGGCTCGCACGAGGCTGCCAACAACATCCTCGCCTTCTGCGGCTATACGCCTGAAAATACCGAGAGCAGAATGGATGGCGTCGGCAACTCTGCGCTCGCCGCCAAAGTTGCGGTGGAGGACGTAAGCGGCATAAAGTATGCCATCTCCGCCTCGCAGGCGGGCAGCGCGCTGGCGCAGTCCACGCAGACGGGCGCAGATATAACCAACCGCCTTGACGATGCCGACCTCAATAAATTTGTTGGCGATGGCACGGTCACTTACGTTTCAAGGAGCAATTGGACAGGTACTATGCCCAAAGCATCCGTAACGCTCACTGCTGATTCCAAAATAAAGCAGGGGCTTGCCAGCAACAAACCCATTGAGGAAAAAGAGGAGGCATCCGTACCCGCATATGACAGAAATAACGGCCTCACGCTGCAGATGCTGCGCGGCAAGGATTACAACGATCCCATGTGGGATAAACTGCTTGACCAGATGTCCTTTACCGACCAGGCCTATCTCATCACCAACGGACAGATGTCTACCGTGGTGATACCTTCCGTTGCCAAGCCGGATACCAAGGAGGGCGATGGCCCCACCGGTTATAGCGGTTCGCAGGGCGGTCTCTCCTTCCCCAGCGAGGGCATATGGGCCTCCAGTTTCAATAACGAACTCATCAGAAAGGTAGGCGACGCGCTCGCAGAAGAGTGCCTTTTCCATGGCCTCACCGGGCTGTATGCAAACGGCATAAACATCCACAGGATGCCCTTCGGCGGCAGGAGCCACGAATATTTTTCTGAAGATCCCTTCCTTACGGGCGCCGCGGGCGCGGCTGAAATTGCCGGCCTTCAGGCAAAGGGCGTGATAGCAAACGTAAAGCATTTTGCATTCAACGATGAGGAGGCAGAGCGAAATGGCATAGGAGTATGGCTCAACGAACAGGCCGCAAGGGAAATTTACCTGCTGCCCTTCGAGTATGCGCTGTCGCCCTCAATGGGCAATGCCCACGCAGTGATGAGCAGCTTCAA
The DNA here is from genome assembly GCA_018714625.1 of Candidatus Coproplasma excrementigallinarum. Taxonomy (GTDB): domain Bacteria; phylum Bacillota; class Clostridia; order Christensenellales; family Borkfalkiaceae; genus Coproplasma; species Coproplasma excrementigallinarum. The sequence continues at coordinate 12,240 of DVNE01000007.1, read as the reverse complement.
CCGCGCCGGTACCGTGTGGACGGGCGCCTACGGTGAACTCACCGGCATCATGGGTGAGGAGTGGGGCTTTAACGGCTACTGCATAACCGATATGGCATCTTCAAACGGCGCAAGCTATATGACCTACCAGGACGGCATACCCAACGGAACGGATGTCTTCCTCGGCAGCGGCTCGCGGGATGCGCTCAATGCGTTCAAAGGCAACGCCACCTTCTGTCAGGCCATGCGTGAGGCATGCCACAGAATACTCTACTCCATAGGTAACTACAGTGCGGCGATGAACGGCATCGGGCCCGATACCGTGGTAGGTGCGCGCAACGTATGGTGGGAAGTTGCCCTTATCAGTGCTGAGTGCGTGTTTGCCGTGCTGACGGCGGTGTGCTGCGCAATGTGGATAACGAGCATAATTTTGCAGTTCAAAGAAAAAAAGCAGGCCTGAAGGCCATAAAGATCAAGCGATAACGGAACGGAGGGGTTTGCGTCCATGCAGAAGGCAAATGGCAAATTGCTGAAAAAGATAGCGGCAGTTGCGCTTGCCGTAGTCATCATGGCCATGCCCTTCCTTTCCGTATTTTTTACGGGAATTTTCCTGCCGCCACAGTACGGGCAGACGTACTACGCCGAACTTGCAAAAATGTATGCCCGCCTTAAGGGCGCGCAGGGCAAAAAAGTGGTGGTGATAGGCAACTCCAACGTGGCCTTCGGGGTGGACTCCGCGCTCATGGAGGAACTGCTTTTAGAGGCCGGGCTGGATTATACCGTGTGTAACTTCGGGTTGTACGGCTCGCTGGGCACAAAGATGATGCTCGATCTCTCGGCAGACTGTATCGGCGAGGGGGATATAGTCATCTTCTCGCCGGAGATAGCTGCTCAGCCCCTTTCGCTCTATTTCTCTGCAGAGGAGGCGTGGTACGCCCTCGATGCCGACCTCTCTATGTACTACGCCTTTCCTGACGAGGTGCGCGGCACGCTTGCGGGCGCCTTCTTTTCTTACACCTCAAAAAAATACCTCCAATATAAGTCCGGCAGCCCTGCAGAGGCGAGCGGAGTATATGCGCTCTCTTCATTCGACGAGCACTGCGACCTCAAAAATTATTCCCGTCCGTACAACATAATGCCGGGCGGCGCAGACGCAAACAACCCCGTAAACTTCGATACATCGCTCTTCGGCGACGGCTTTGCCGACTATGTGAATGAATATTACCTCAAAATACAAAAAAAGGCGCGGAGATGTATCTCACTTTTCCCCCTGTAAACGAGCAGGCGGTGAGCGAGGCCTCGCTTGCGGCGGCGAACGATTTTTACAGCTACGCGGAAGAGTTCTTTCTGTTCCCGGTAATGAGCGATATATCGCGCTGCATAATGCCATCCGGGTGGTTCTATGATTCCAACTTTCACCTTAACGAGGCGGGCATGACGGTGCGCACCGTTCAGCTGGTGAACGATATAAAAAACCAGCTGGGCAACACCACAAAGACTGACGTCGTTCTGCCGGAAATGCCTGTTGCGCCGCAACCGGGAGTTGAGGGCGAGGGCGACAACAGCTGCGCCGACTGCTTTACTTACAGCCTCGAAGGCAACAGTTATACGATAACCGGCCTCACGGCGCAGGGGGCGGAGTGCACAGAGCTTGTGATCCCCTATCAGGTGGACGGGCTGTATGTTACGGCCTTCCTGCCCTCGGTGTTCGCGGGCAATACCGTTATAGAGAGTGTGACGGTGCAACAGAACATATCTGTGCTGTACGACCGCTCTTTCGAAGGCTGCACATCACTTGAAAAGCTCATACTGCTGCACGAAGACCCTGCGGATATCTCTGTAGGTTATTCCCTTATGGAGGGCGCTTCTTTTAATATATATGTGCCGGAGGATGCACTCAGTTCATTCAAAAACAACTATTTCTGGGGGAGCTATGCGGATGTTTTACGAGCTTAAAGGACGCCTGCGCGCCCTTGTAAAGTTGATGGTGCTCGCCGTTGCGGCGGCCACGCTGTTTGTGTGCGGATGTACGCAGACGGAGTTTTACAAAGACGAAAAAATAAGCGTGAGCGTGGCGGACAGCGTGTTCTTTACCGCCGAAGGCGCCGCCGGAAAGGTGGAGCGCGGCGAAGATTTTACTGTTACGCTTAATATGCACGCCGGTTACGTGCCGGTATCGTGCGATTATTCCGAATACACGATAACGGATGCGGGCGAAGGGAGGTATGAGCTGACGCTTGAAGGTGTTGTCCGACCCTCAAGGGTGACGGTGACTTCCGTCCGGGTGCAGGAAGAGGAGATCATTCCGGAAAAGATGTGTAAAATTATTTACGACTTCAACGATGGCTCCGGCGTGACGGCGGAGGAGCAATATACTCTGTCGTCGCATATCCGCCCCAATACGCTTGTGTGGACGGGCGAGCGCGAGGGCTATACCCTGCTCGGCTGGAACACGGCGGCAGACGGCAGCGGCATGCACACGGGCATAGGCAGCAGGGTGACGGTGGAGGACGGCGGAACGCTTACGCTGTATGCCGAGTGGGCGGAGCAGCTCCCCGAAGACGACTTTTTATACAGAACGCTGCCCGACGGCACGGCCGAACTCTATGGCTACAGGGGCAGCGGCGACGCCGAATATTTTACCATTCCCTCGCACATGGGCGGGCGCCTTGTTACAAGCATAGCAAGTTCGCTCACTTTGAATATGCCGTGCGGCAGCCTCACCTCGCGCGTGCTTGTATTGCCTCTCGGAGTGACCTCGGTAAATGGAGCGGCCTTTGAAAACGCCGCCTTTGAAGAGATGTATTATTTCGACACGCTGCAAACGGTATCTTCCACCGCGTTCTCGCAAAACGTGGGCACATATCATATAAATGCCGCAACTCCGCCCCGCCTGCAGGCAGGCAACTACAACGCCCGCTTCGCCGATAATCTTGATATCATCATCGGGGCGCAAAACAGCAAAAAGCTCATCTTCTTTTCGGGGTGCAGCCTTGCCTACGGGCTGTGCAGTCCGCTCGTTGCGGAGCAGTTCAAAGAATATACCGTGGTAAATGCCGGGCTCAACGGCGAATTCAACGCCCTATTCCAGCTGCAGTGCATGCTGCCGTATATAACCGAAGGCGATGTGCTTGTGCACGCGCCCGAACAGATGAACCCCTATCAGTTTCTTGCCTCGCTCCGCGTGGACGGCAGGGTGTTTGCCATGGCGGAGGGCAATTATGATCTGCTTGCAAATGCCGACTTTTCCTACTGCGACAGGTTTTTTGCCGCCTGGGAAATGTATTGCAACCTGCGCGCAGACCAGCCGGAGGGCGACTATTCGCAGAGCACGGGAATGTTCAATTATTACGGCGATTACGCCGAAGAGCGTCCCTACGACGAGGCCGCCGAAAGTTCTCGCGATGTGACATATTCGCAGGGTTGGGGCTTTGATATGTCGCTTTTAACGCCGCAAAATATCGCCGCGCTGGCTTCTGTGTATGATGAATTTACCGCGCGCAGGGCAAAGGTATACTTTTCGTGGGCGCCCGTAAACGAACAGTCTGACGGCAACGAAGATATCTATGCCGCAGCGCGGCAGTTTGAAGAGGAGCTCGGCCGCCTGCTCGTCCCTTACGGCTACAAAATAATATCCCGCGCAACCGATTACATCTGGAAGGGCAGGTATTTTTACGATACAGACTATCATCTTAACGATCTGGGCGCCGTTTTGCGCACGGAACAGCTTATAAAAGACTTAAAAGAGGCGGGCATATAGCCCGATCAATGTAAGGAGGGCGCATGGAAAGCGTGATTTTGCAGACACCCATACTGCTGTGCGGTTTTGCCGCGGCGTTTGCTCTGGGCGTTTTGTGCCTGGCAAAAAAACTGCCGTTTGCGGTAAACGTTTGCGCCCTGTTTTTGTTTTCGGCCACGTCCTCTTACGCGCTTTTGCTGGGTGCGTGGTTGGATGAATTGGCCATATGTGCCGTCGTATTCTTTATCATAAACCTTGTGCCGCTGTGCGGGAGGGGCAAAAAATGAACTTCAATTCGGTGGAATTTTTAATATTTTTGCCGGTGGTGGTGGCGCTTTACTGGGTGCTGCCGTTCAGATTCCGCTGGGTGCTCCTTCTTGCCGCGTCGCTCTTTTTCTACATGAGCTGGAATGTGTGGCTGATAGTGCTCATAGGCATTACCACCATAACGGCCTATGTTGCGGCGATTTTTATTTCGCGGGCGCATAGTAAGGGGGCAAAGCGCGCTTGGCTTGTAATAACGCTGGTAGTTTGTCTGGGGATCCTGATCTTCTTCAAGTACATAAATTTCATCCTGGAGAGCGCCGTCGGTGTGATACGGCTGTTCGACCCTTCGCAGGAGAGCATCGTTTTGAACATCATCCTGCCTGTGGGTATCTCATTTTACACCTTCCAGACCCTCTCTTACGTAATAGACGTCTACCGCGGCGACTACCCTGCCGAGCGGCACTTCGGCTATTTTGCGCTGTATGTAACTTACTTCCCTCAGCTTGTGGCAGGGCCCATTGAAAAGCCCGGAACTCTTCTGCCGCAGCTGCGCACTCCGCAAAAATTTTGCGAGGACGACTTGTTTGAGGGTGCAAAGTACCTTTTGAGCGGATTTTTCCGCAAGTGCGTGGTGGCGGATTTTTGCGGTATCTTTGTGGACAGCGTGTATGCAGATCTCGCCTCGGCAAACGCCCTTGCGGTGTTTGCGGCCAGCGCGCTCTTTCTTATACAGATCTACAACGATTTTGCTGGCTATTCCGAGATCGCCCTCGGTTCTGCCCGCCTTATGGGCGTAAAACTTTCTAAGAATTTCGACAGGCCTCTGACTTCGGCGTCATTCACAGAATTTTTCCGTCGCTGGCACATTACACTCAACCAGTGGTTCACGCAGTATGTATATATCCCTCTCGGCGGCAGTCGTAAGGGTATATGGCGGCAGCTTTTGAACACTATGATAGTTTTTGCGCTCTGCGGGCTGTGGCATGGCGCCAACTGGACTTTTGTGCTTTGGGGGCTGGCGGCAGGCTTCTTTGTGTGTGTGGAAAAATTGCTCAATAAGCCGCTTGCCCGCCTTTGCGAAAGGTGGGGCATGGATCCGGATGCCGGCGGGCTGAGGCTGTTAAGGCAGATCGCGGTGTTTTTGCTCTTTGTGCTGTGCTGCGTGCTGTTTAGGGCGCAGAGCGTGCAGCAGATAGGCCTTGCCTACTCGCAATTGTTTACCGGCTGGGGATTCGGTGCCGAATATTTCGCGCAGGCGTTTGAAAGCCTCGGGATGTCGCCCCTGCAGTTCGCGCTGCTCTTTGTAAGCCTGGCCGCAATGGCGCTCGTTTACAATTTTCCCGGGTGGAAAAACAGCAAAGATCTGCCGCTCGATGGCCCATATGTGCGGGTCAATTACAATGCAACATACAATGTTTTCATATACGGTGTAATTGCCGTGGCCCTTTGCTGGCTGGCCCTTCTGGCTAATTCCGATGTCAGCAGCTTTGCCTATTTTCAGTTTTAAGGAGTAAAAAATGCAGCCGAGCAAACAGACTATATTTGAATACTTTGCATCGTTCGCAAAAGAGCGGCCTTCCGATGTGTTCTTGTTCGATGAGGAACGCAGCTACACCGTATCGCAGGCGCTGGAGGCTATCTGCTCTGCGGCTGCCGTGCTTGCGCAAAACGGGGTAGGTGAGGGAGAGGCCGTCGCGGTAAGCGCAACGCGCACTGCAGATACCGTTATTGATATATTTGCCCTGCAATTTCTGGGCGCGGAGGCCGTTTTATATGACCCCCGCGAACGGTGCGGCGAAGAGAAATTTATTTTATGCGGACGCTCTTTATTTACACATGACAGCGAAATATCTGTTGACTATTCAAAAAAATATACGTTCATTCCCACATTCAAAGATAGTGCAAAGCCCACAGTAATAATATTTACGAGCGGCTCTACGGGCATCCCCAAGCGCGTGCGGCTCAGTCAGTATAATTTTATAAACAACGCGCTCGACACGCTGGACATAGGCGGCTACCGCGCGGACGATGTCAATGCCGACGTCCTTCCGCTGCACCATGTGTTCGGGCTGGCGCTTATCTTTACGGCAGTCGTCGCCCGCCATGCCATATTCGTACCCCAAAGTGTGCGGCCGGAATACATCGTGCAAAGCATAATAAAGTATGGCGTAACCCGACTCAACGGCGTGCCATCGCTGTACCTTGCCATGGCGGAATGTGAGCAGACTCAGAGCATCACCACCCTGCGCTGCGGGCTCATTGGCGGCGCACCATGCACGGCGGAGCAGTTCTCTTACATAGAAAAAAAGTTAGGTATCACCCTTATCCCCGTATACGGCATGAGCGAATGCATAGGCATAAGTTGCAGTGACGGGCGCCTTACGGCCGAACAGAGGTGCTCTAACGTCGGCCGTGTATATTCTATGAATAAGGTGAGCTTTGCACCCGACGGCGAAATTTTGGTAAAAAGCCCCGCCATGGCCACGGGCAGTGCGGCGGAAGACGGCTGGCTGCACACCGGCGACATAGGCTACCTCGACGGCGACGGCATGCTGCACGTAAGCGGAAGGAAGAAGGATATAATCATCCGCAACGGCAATAATCTTTCGGCGGTGGCCATAGAACAAAAGCTTTTGTGCCTGCCTGCCATAAAAGATGCCTGCGTGGTGGGCGTTAAGGACGGGCGCGAAGGCGAGGTGCCGGCTGCCGCAATAGTGCTCAGCCCGGGTTCTCATCTCGATGCCGCCGACCTGCGCTCTGTGCTTGCCAAAAACGAACTGCCCGCGCAGGTCATCTTTCTGCCTGCAATTCCGCTCACTTCCTCGGGCAAGCCCGATAAGCTCCGTGCCCGCACGCTCTTTTCTCCGGCAGACTGATTTGCCCGAAAGTCTGCGGGCAACTGCCTTAAGGGGCGCGGCAAGGTGTATATTCGGGTCGCCTGCCTGCTTGCAATGGTGCGGTAGTCGAGCGGGAGTTCCGTCCGCTCCCAGCCATCGGGATAAATACCCCGGGTATGTAGTCAGCGGCGGCGGGCACGATTTTTCAAACAGCGGCATCATCCACAAAAAGATCATCGACTTCCTGCTCTCGCCCGAGCTGTGAGAGGAAAGTGATAGTTTAATATAAAAGTATACTAAAATATCGTCCGTCATTTCTGCGGATGATATTTTTATGTGTTGAAATATGTATTTACCAAAATTCTACATTGATAACTTTTCGGTAAATAGAAGTAGTGTGGGCTGATAAATGGAAATTTGATGTATTTTTGTGATAGTCGGATCGGAAGTGCTCACGTTTCCCGTATAAATTTTTAAATTAGTTTGTCAAAGCAGTTGAGCATAAGTTGAGCATAAAAATTTTAAAAGGTTAAAAATGGCCGTTTTTGAACCGTTTTCGCTTAAAAATCGCTTGTTTTAAAGCATTTTTAAAAATTGCCTTCAGCTTCAAGTCCAACAAGCGGAGGAGTATCCAACCTCAGTAGAATGTAAAATGAGCAGTTTTGGGTCATTTTTGGTGTAAAAAGGCTCTTTTTGAGTAGTGTTAAATGTAAAACTCAACAATGAAGGTGGTAGAGCAGGTAAAAGTGCGGGTGCGGCCGGATTTATAGGTGCGCGGGCGGGAAATTTCATGCTCTTTTGTAAAGCTGAATAAAAGAAAGCCCCGACAGGAAAATTTCCTGTCGGGGCGGGCGTTTGCTGTATTCTGTTCAATCTCTTTTATATCATTGTCTGATAACGAATCTTTGTCGGTCGGATCTGTCGTAATGTCCGGCGGTGTATCGGAGTATCTGAGCTTAATGCAGATTTTATCGACGTGAACGTCAATGCGTTCGACTAAAAGCTCAATCATCTGCTTTGCGCTTAACTTTACCGCGGCGGTAATGTACCGCTCAATATCTTCCTTTGTAAGAAGATTCTTTTCCTTTGCACTCTCGACCGTAACGGCTTGTTCGAGTCTGACTTTCTTTTCTTCAAGCTCTGTCAACCTTTGCTTGGTGGAGGGAGTGAAGATGCCCTCCTCGATTGCCGTCAAAATATTTTTAATGGCTTTATCCGTAGCGGAGAGTTCTTTTTCGTAGCGGTGCAGGTCGCTGTCGTCTGTAAATTTTGCGGTGTATAATGCAAAAACATTGTCGGTGATTAAAGCATTGTTTTCGGGTTTTGTGATTTCGTTTGTAAGTGCATCGATGACTATCTGTTCTAAAACTTCCTTGCGCACGGACTTGTTGTGACAGTTCACATTTTTTTTGGAATATGGGCAGCGGTAGTACCTCAAAATAGTTCCGTCGGTAGTCGTTCCCGCGGCGGAGCGCAGTTGTCTGCCGCAGTAGCCGCAATAGCATTTGCCCATAAGTATATAATCGACGCCTATGACGTGTTTGCCAGTCTTGTTTTTGTCTATGCGCTTGCGCACGATTTGAAACAGCTCTTTGGGAATGATCGCGGGATATATGTGGGTGAATGTCTCCCCGTTGAAGTTATATACGCCCGTGTATTTCTCCTGTTGCAGTATAAAGTATATGGAATTTACCGTGAAAGGGTTGCCTCGGTTTTTAACTCCCTTGTCGTCAAGCTCGCGGACAATGTCCGGTATGCGGTTGCCCGCCGCATATGCCTCGAATATATGCAAAAGTACGGGCGCTTCTTCCTCGTTTACAGCAACTTTGGCAGCGGTTTGTTCGCCTGTTGTTTCATGGACTACTTTATAGCCATAGTTTATAGGCCCGCCCATATAGTTGCCCTTTATGCGGGTTTCTCGTAAACCGCGTTTTGTCTTTTGAGATAGCTCTTCCGAATAATATTGGTTCATGCCTTCGAGCAAACTTTCGAGTAAAATACCTTCGGGACTGTCGGGAATATTCTCCATAGCGGAGAGTATTTTTACGCCGTTGTCCTTCAGGTGTTTGCGGTGTATCGCCATCTCGTACTTGTTTCGCGAAAAACGGTCTAATTTATAGCAAAGCACATAGTCCCATGCCTTCTTGTCGCTGTCTTTGAGCATCTTTTGGAATTGCTCGCGGTTGTCGTTGGTTCCCGTCATGGCGCGGTCTATGTAAGTGCCTGCCACGGCAAGATTATTTCTCTTCGCGTATTCGCGGCATACCCTTATTTGGCCTTCAATCGACTGTTCGGTCTGGTTATTGCTGCTGTAACGCGCGTATATCACACAAGTTTTCATTGGGTTTTCCTCCTTTCTGAATTTAATTTTCTGTCTTTCGACGGAGACAAAAGAAAACGGAAACGCGATGTAATTGACCCTTATATATCATTAAATTACCGCCCGTCAGGGGTTGCCGCTAGGCAATGCACTTCACCCTTGACGGGCAGCGCGGTTCCGTTTAAACTTCTCCATGAGAAAGACAAAGATTTAATTTGCCCTCGGCATCTGCTCTATCACCTCGGGACTGACTTTCCCTATGATTTCGCCATCCTTTATACAGGTGAAATCGCTTGCAAGTATGTACTTAAAACCCTGCTCCTCGTCGCCCATGGGGCAGAGTATATCCTCGTCCAAAATGTCGGAGATAAAGTAGGTCTTCATACCACGAGAATAGACTACCTTTTCATCGTTTTTACTGATGTACTTTAACATATACTTGATGCTGTCGCCGACTTCGTAGATATTGTTGACGGCGGAAAAATCGCTTCGCCCGAACCGCTCGTTGAAAAAGCCGTTCTGTATGCTCTTTTCCCGCCTGCGCCGCTTGGTGCTGTAATCTTCGTATTCCTCCAACACGCCCGGCATCTGACCGTCCGGTATGTAGACGAGGGCGTGGAAGTGCAACCTTTCGTTCAATTCGCCGCGTTCCCATGCGCCTATGTACCGCCAGCCACGTCTTGAAGAGAAGTGGTAGAGGGTGTTCATCAGCTTTTTGCGGAAGGTTTCCTCGGTGTGCTTTTCGGAATCATAGGTAAACGTACAAAAGTAGTTCCAGCGGTAGCTGTACCCGCGCCGTATCATTCTTTTGTATCGCTCCCATCGGTTTCGGCTCAATCTGTCGAAGTGCTGTTCAACGAAGTTTACCGCTTCGTCCTCGTCTTTGAACATAGGCGCAAACTCCTGCAACAGCTTTGCCTTGCGCTTTGCTCTGCCGCCCTTTACCTTTGTAAAACGCCGTTCAAATTTTTGTAGTTCTTCGCTCTTTTCGGGTCTGTCTCTTGGCCGTCTCCGCCTGTATGGCCGCTCGGTGTGGGGTATTGCTATCCAGTTGCTGCCGTCGTAGTAGATCTTTGCTTCGAGGAGGTTCATTCGTCACCTCCCCGCATAAGCTCGGTTATGCGATTAAGCAGCGCGGAACAGAATATCCGCTTCTCATACTCCGGCAAAGAGGTGATGTCCGCCTTGCCTGTTACGGTTACCGTGAAGTTTGTCGTCTTGTTTCCCTGCAAATTTAGTCCTCCGAAGAAAAAATTTGCACGAAAAAAGGGCATAGCACAAAAGAGAGAAACGTGTTTGTTAATTTCTTTCTTTTATGTTATGCCCTTGAATCTTCACGACCCCGCCTCGATTTTCCGCTCGAGGACCACGGTGCGGCAATTTTTAGCTCTATCTCTTATGCGTTGGTATCGCTTCAACGGCTCTCTATTCTATCTTTCCTATCTTACTTATCTGATCAATTCATAAAAAGCTCTCTTATTAAGTTGTACTCACCCCAATTTAGGTGCATGGCTGCATTATACAACATAACTTGGATAAATGTCAAACAAATGTTCGTGTTTTTAAGAAAAATTTGGAAAATTTTTTTGAGTTATGCACAATGAGTGGGCAGGGGTATGAGATTCATACCCCTATGTACATGGCATATTTCTGTCTTATGCGCAGTTTTCTGTATTTGACGCCGAATATTGTAATACCCAGTGCGGCGGCCGCTTCGGATTGTTTCATGCCGTTCATATAACAGTTGAGCGTTTGGATTTCGGGTTTGGTGAGGTGTAAATCTTTGAGTAATTTATCTGCTTTTGTGTAGTCTTCGTTTTTATCTGCAAAACAGTCACGCGGGTCGGGAATGTCTTTTTTGTTGTGGTTTAGTTCAAACTGTCTGTTGTGTGCTATCTTTCTTCGGAAGTGGAGTAATTCTTTGTCCACGGCGCGGTAGCAGGCGGTTTTTATCGTTATGTATTTACCTGCCTTATCCTTGCCGCAGATGTCGTTCACATACATTCCCTTGAATTGGTACAGAAAGCAGATTGCAAGCTGGGCATAGTCATATCCATCTGTAATGGTGTAGTCGATTTGCGAGATATGGTTAAGGTCTTTTACAAGTCCGTTGTATAATTTTGAAACTACTTCAAAATCATACGGCAGAACATTGCGAAGTGCTTGCAGGGCTATCATCTCACCCATGAGCTTTACATTGGAATCGGAGATGGGTTCTGCGAAGAGTTGACCTTCGTTTGCATATTTGCCATGAGAAAGTTTTGTAACGAGCATTTTCATAATTTTGTGCCTCCGTGAATAATTTTGCCTTTTTCGGGCAAGAGGCAAAGGGGCGCGGGACGGTGAAAATGTGGCTTTCTTAAATTCAAGTTTGCGTAAGTCAACGGGAAAAAGAAAAATTGGTGCATACATATGCCTTAACTAATGCGGATAAAATAAAAAAACAGCTCCGTCAGGAGCTGTTAAAGATATATAAAAGTTTTAAGCGGCAATTTTTCGGCCGTTGACTTTCGCGAGGAACCGTGCCACAATGGCCTCCCGAAAAAGGAAAACACGGAGGCAGAGGGAAACAGAGAACGAAACGGCGGGCGGCGGAGGAACAGGGCGATTTTGCAAGCGGGTCAGCGCAAAACGCCCTGTCCGCCGCCTCGTCGCCGCAAACTTTGCTTTTAGCGAGGCGGCGCATTTGCACCACCCCGCTGTTTTCGCCGTTGCGGCTCCTCTTCCCAAAAAGTTCTGCGATACTTTTTGGGAGCCCTGCTTAGTTTGTTAAATTAAAGGCGTGAGCTTGTCTGCGGCAGCCGAGCGCGAGGCGCGAGGATTTAAGGCGCGGCGACAGCCGCGCCTTAAATTTTACTGCCGCACTCGTCAAAGACAAGCTCACGCCTAACTGCCACTTTATTTATAGTAGTTTAGTTACTTTGAAATTTTGTGCTTGTAGAATCTGCTTAACGGAGTAAGGCTCGATAGTATTTTTGTAATAAACCATATTGCAAAAAAATTATTTTTGTGGTAAGCTATAATAGGTAAGGTGATTGAAAATGATAAATATAATTATAATCGAAGATTCTGAAGATGATTACAAATATCTTGCAGAT
>DVNE01000060.1 GCA_018714625.1 Candidatus Coproplasma excrementigallinarum | reverse complement strand
CTGTATATGTTCGCCATAATAATCAGCGTGCTTATAATCTGCGGAGTAGACGGCGGCACGCCGTACGAATCAGACTACGGCAACTGGACCACGGTTATCGCTGGGCAGGAAGTGCCCAACGTGGTAAACTTCAAAAACGTGCTGTTCGAGGTAATTTCGGCAATCAGCGCAACGGGGCTCACGCTCGGCATAACGGCCGAACTCTCCGCCCTTTCGCAGGTAATTTTAATACTTTTAATGTTCTTCGGCAGGGTAGGCGGCTACACGCTCATACTCGTCTTTTCAGAAACGCGCCGCCCCCCTGCAATAACAAGGCTGCCTGAACATATAATGATAGGCTGATTGATACAGACGAGTTGTAGCTAGTGGTGCGGCGCATAAAATAAGCAGCCATAGCTGTTGGAGCAAAATGGCTACCGTCAGAAATTTGTGCGGCGCTATGGATAAGCGCCCGTCAGATAAAGGAAGATTATGAAAAAGAGTGTTCTTATAATAGGAATGGGAAAATTCGGTGCGCATCTTGCCGAAAAGATGCAGGATTTGGGGCACGACGTGCTCATATTCGACCGCAACGCGGCCAGTATAGAGAGGCTTGCCACCCGCTTTGCCGACGCGCAGATAGGGGATTTCACCAACGAGGACGTGCTGAAGGAGCTTGATATTCCCTCTTACGACGTGGTTTGCATAACGCTCGGCGACGACTTCGAGGCCTCTATGATAACAACCATGCTTTTAAAGAGACTGGGCGCTAGGTACGTGGTTACGCGCGCACGCAGCGAGATAGAGTGCGACCTTTTGCGCAAAGTGGGCGCAGACGAGATAGTGTACGCCGACGGCGACGCGACGGACAGGCTTGCAATGCGCATGGGCGGCAACAACATATACGACTATATCCAGCTTACGGGCGGGTATGCAATATTCGAAGTCCCCGTTCTGAAATCGTGGGAGGGCAAGTCGATAGCCGAACTTGAAGTAAGAACCCGCTACAAGGTGAACATAGTGGCAATCAAAAATGATGAAACGCTTGACCCTACGCCCATGCCCGACTATCGTTTCCGCGCGTCCGACCATATCCTTGTAATAGGCAAATCGCGCGATGTATTCAAGCTGGACGCAAAGAACGGCTGATTTTAAGCTGACGGCTTAGTGGCAGGGCTGAAAGAGAGCCTTTTGTGCGGCAGTATCGGTTTGGCTTAAATATTTTGCGTTGCTTGCAGGGCAGCCGCTTATATGGTGGCGTTCTGCGACGGTGCTTTCAAACGCTTGCTTTGCACCGCAATTTATATTATAATGGAAAAAAGATCCGCAAGACGGAAAATTCTGCAATTCAAGGCGCCAAAGAGAGCGGGAGGCAGCTGAAAATTCCGCGCGCCGAGGCAGAGTGTGCGCCGTCTGAACAGTTTGTTCAAGGACGGGGTGTAAATGCCCCCGCGTCCGCCCGCGTCAAGGGTGCAAAAGGGTACGGCGTAGCCGTGCCGAAGCAGAGTGGAACAGCGGTAGTGCGCCTCTGCATACTATGTATTTTGTAGTATGCGGGCGCTTTTTTTATACCGTTGTGCCGCCTCCTGCCGTCTGCTTTTACCCTTTTAAGGTGACTATAAAGGCGCATTTTTAATTGGTTGTGAATAGAGGCGCGTATGTAATTGAACGTTTGCACAAGCGGACATAAATTGCGTAAGCAAAAAACAGTTGCTTAAAAACAAGTGCGCGCATAAAAAAGCGGAATATATAAAGTTTAAAAAAGGTGCTGTATGTTCAAAAGACTTCGTGCGGATATAAACGCCGCAAAAAAGAACGACCCTGCCGCGCGCAGCAAGTTCGAAATCTGGCTGACCTATTCGGGCGTGCACGCCCTCTCCTGGCACAGGACGGCCGCCTTCTTTTACAGAATAAAGTTAAGGCTTATAGCGCGGATATTGAGCCAGCTTGCAAAGTTCTTCACGGGCATTGAAATTCACCCTGCAGCAAAAATTGCTCCCGGGGTATTTATAGACCACGGCGCAGGCGTCGTCATAGGCGAAACGGCCGAAGTGGGCGAGGGTACTGTAATATACCAGGGCGTAACGCTCGGCGGTACGGGCAAGGAGACGGGCAAGCGCCACCCCACGGTGGGCAAAAACTGCGTAATATCGGCGGGCGCAAAGGTGCTTGGCAACATAACCGTAGGCGACTGCGCCAAAGTGGGAGCGGGTGCCGTCGTTTTAAAGGACGTACCTCCGCACGCGACTGTGGTGGGCGTGCCTGCGCGCGTCGTGCGCATAGGCGGCAGCAAGGAGGGGGTAGACCTCTTTCAGGAGAAGTCCGACCCGTACGCCAAGGAGATTTGCCGTCTGCGCGAAAGGGTCATTCGGCTGGAGAGCGAGCTGAGGAAGATTGTTGGCGAAGATGTAATCCCGCTCTATACCCCTCAGGAAGAGGAGTTCGTGCGCGAGGTGCTCGGCGACGGTGCGCGCAGCAATGGCGCAACTCCCTGCGGAGAGGTCAGAAAAAGCGGCGTACAGCCTGAAGGATTGCCGTCTGAAGGAAGTACTCAGGACAATGAAGGCAAAAATTCAGACTAGAACCAGCCCTCTGAAAGCGTCGGCGGCGCAAACTTAAAATAATTTTACTGCAAAAAGCAAAAAAAGAGCGGCAAAAGGTTTGTAAACCGCTCTGCATAATTATATAATAAAAAAGGCAAAGAGGCGCGCCACTGCCCAGTCGGACAGCGCGCCCTGTAAAAAGGTAAAGATATGAAGATTTATAATACGCTTACGCGGCGCAAGGAGGAGTTCGTTCCCCTCGAAGAAGGAAAGGTCAGGATGTACGCCTGCGGCATAACCGTATCGGGCGAGCCTCACATAGGCCACGCCTTTCAGGTGCTCATTTACGACATAATGCGCAAATACCTTCAGAAGAAGGGATATTCTGTAAGATACGCGCGCAACTATACGGATGTAGACGACAAGATAATCAAAAAGAGCCAGGAGACGGGCATTCCCGCCGACAAGTATGCCGAGATGATGATAAAAAAGACCGACTCGGTTATGCGCGAGTTCGGAGTGGACGACCCCGACATATGGCTCAAGGCCACAGAAAACATAGGCAACATAATAGACTTTGTTCAGGCGCTCATTTCCAATGGCCACGCCTACGCGGCGGAGAGCGGAAACGTCTATTTCGACGTATCCAGTTTCCCTTCCTACGGCTGCCTTTCAAACCGCTCGGTTGAGGACATGCTCGACGGCGTGCGCGTGGAGAATGCCGAAGAAAAGCGCAACCCCGCCGACTTCGCGCTGTGGAAGGCGGCAAAGCCCGGCGAAATATGCTGGGATTCGCCCTGGGGCAAGGGTAGGCCTGGCTGGCATATAGAGTGCTCCGCAATGAACCGCGCCGCGTTCGGCGACCAGATAGATATTCACGGCGGCGGCCGCGACCTCATTTTCCCCCATCACGAAAACGAGATTGCGCAGTCTGAAAGCCTCACTGGCAAACAGTTTGCAAAGTACTGGACGCACAACGGCCTTATAAAGGTGAACGGGCAGAAGATGTCCAAATCGCTCGGCAACAGCCTTCTGCTTGAGGATCTGCTCAAAAAGTACACCAACGAGGCCATCAAGTTTGCCCTGCTTCAGAACAATTACCGCAACGATATAAACATTACCGATACGCTCTTCCCCGAGGCCGAAAAGCACCTCTCTGATTTTTACAGAGTTCTCAAGGCGTCTGACGATAAGTTCGGCGTCGGAAAGGGCGGGAACGCGCAGATAGATGAGCAGTTTGACAGGTGCATGGACGACGATTTCAACACGGCGCTTGCACTCTCTGACCTGTTCGGCATATTCAAGGGCATCTCGGCAAAGGTTGCCGCAGGCGATGCAACCGCGGCTGACGACTGCGCGCAGGTCAGAAAGACCTATTCTCTTTTAGGTCTGTTCAGAAAACAGCCCGAAGAGTACTTTGCCGAAGTTTCGGCCAAAAACGCGGTGGAAATTCCCGAAGAGGTAAAAAAGCTGGCGGAGGAGCGCTGGAACGCCAAAAAGAGCAAAAACTGGCCGCTCGCCGACGAGCTGCGCGCAAAGATAGACGCCCTCGGCTACTCTGTAAAGGACTCCAAGGACGGATACGAGGTAACAAGGAAATAATTTTAAAGGTTATATATTATGAAAAAGCTGACTTCAGAATCTCTGAGAGAGATGTATCTCAATTTCTTCAAATCAAAGGGACACGCCATAATTCCCTCGGCGTCGCTCATACCAGAAAACGACCCCACGGTACTCTTCACCACGGCGGGCATGCACCCGCTCGTGCCCTATCTGCTGGGCGAAAAGCACCCCGCAGGCAACAGGCTTACCGACGTGCAGAAGTGCGTGCGCACGGGCGACATAGACGAGGTGGGCGATTCCTCTCACTGCACATTCTTCGAAATGCTCGGCAACTGGTCGCTCGGCGACTACTTCAAGCAGCAGATGATTCCCTGGTCGTTTGAATTTCTGACCTCGCCCGATTATCTCGGCATACCCGTGGACGACATAGCCGTCACCTGCTTTGCCGGCGACGAGGACTGCCCCAAGGACGAAGAGAGCGCGCAGCTGTGGATTAAGTGCGGCATAAAGCCCGAGCACGTGTTCTTCCTGCCCAAGTCGGGCAACTGGTGGGGCCCTGCCGGCACTACCGGTCCGTGCGGTCCCGATACCGAAATGCACATAATACGCAACCATGAGGACGCGGCAAAGCTCGGCCCCTACGACTTTGAAAAGGCGCAGAAGGGCACTTTCCTCGAAATATGGAACGACGTGTTCATGCAGTACAACAAGACTGCAGAGGGCAAATACGAGCCTTTAAAGCAGCGCAACGTCGATACCGGTATGGGACTTGAGCGCACGCTGTGCATACTCAACGG
This sequence comes from Candidatus Coproplasma excrementigallinarum, assembly GCA_018714625.1. Classification (GTDB taxonomy): domain Bacteria; phylum Bacillota; class Clostridia; order Christensenellales; family Borkfalkiaceae; genus Coproplasma; species Coproplasma excrementigallinarum. The sequence continues at coordinate 25,832 of DVNE01000060.1, read as the reverse complement.
CGTAGACAGCGTTTACGAAACGGATATTTTTGAAAATGCCATTAAAAAGATAGAGGAGCTTACAGGCAGAAAGTACGGCGAGAGCGAGGAGGTGACCAAGGCCTTCCGCGTAGTGCTCGACCACGTCCGCACGGCCACTTTCATGCTTGGCGACGACCACGGCATAGTGCCCTCCAATACCGATCAGGGCTACATTCTGCGCAGGGTAATCCGCCGCGCAGTTCGCTACGGAAGAAATATAGACCTTCCCAAGGGCGCTCTCAACGAAGTTTCCAAAACAATAATAGAAAAGTATAAGGACGTCTATTCCGAGCTTACGCGCAACTCTGCGCGCATAGCCGAGGAGCTCAACAAGGAGGAGGAGAAGTTCTCCGCAACCTTAAAGCAGGGCCTTAAAGAGTTCGAAAAGGTTGCCTCCGCGCTGCCCGCAGGCGGAATGATAGACGGACATTCGGCGTTCAGGCTGTACGATACCTACGGCTTCCCCGTGGAGATAACCATGGAGATGGCGCGCGAAAAGGGCCTTACGGTGGACGAAGAGGGGTACAGAAAGGCGTATGCCGAGCACCAGGAAAAGTCACGCGCGGGCAGCGAGCAGAAGTTTGCCTGCGGCCTTGCCGACCACAAGGAGGAGACGACCAAACTGCATACGGCTACCCATCTTCTGCACGCGGCGCTCAAAAAGGTGTGCGGCCCCGAAGTAAACCAGAAGGGTTCGAACATCACAGAGGAGAGGCTGCGCTTCGACTTCAACTTCCCCCGCAAGCTCACCCCCGAAGAGGTGAAGCAGGTGGAGGACCTCGTCAACGGCGAGATAGCCAAGGACGAGCCCGTGGTAATGCGTGAAATGACGCTTGAAGAGGCAAAGGAGCAGGGCTTTACCGGCCTTTTTGAAAGCAAGTACGGAGAGAGGGTAAAGACGTACACCATAGGCGATTTTTCAAAGGAGATATGCGGCGGACCGCATGTTGAGCGCACCGGCGTTCTGGGCAAGTTCAAGATTGCCAAGCAGGAGAACGTATCGGCGGGCGTAAAGCGTATAAAGGCAGTTCTCGTAAAGGAGTAACTCCCTTTCAGAATTTATAATTGCATTAAACAGGCTGCCGCCGCGCGCACTTAAAAAAGTGCGCGCGGCGGCATGGCACGTTTAAGCGGCGGCTTTGCTTTTGACTTTTTCTTTGTCAGGCGCAGGTTTGCAATGTTGTTCAAACAACATAAAAGTGCCTCAAAACGGCGTAAAAATGTACTGAAACGCTACAAAACGCTCGCTTTTTGTTCTATGTAAAACTTTTTGCAAATTATTTTAAAAAACTTTGAAAACGCAATACAAAACAGCTTGACAGAAATTTTATAAAATAATAAAATAAACCTACATTGCAACGAGGCAACGCTGTTACCGCGTTCGCGGTACTTGTTTTTTATACATTATAAATGGAGTTAACATCAATGAAAACCTACATGGCAAACGCCCAGACAGTAGAAAGAAAATGGTATGTTGTAGACGCCGCCGGAGTGCCTCTCGGCAGGCTCGCTTCCAAAGTGGCGGCCATCCTCCGCGGAAAGAACAAACCTATTTTCACGCCCAATGTTGATACGGGCGATTTCGTCATAGTTATCAATTCCGATAAAGTTGCCCTTACGGGTAAAAAGCTGGAAGATAAGTTCTACCGCTATCACACCGGTTATATCGGCGGCCTTAAGGAAGTATCTTATAAAAAGATGCTTTCCGAAAAGAGCGACCTCGCCGTATACGAGGCGGTCAGGGGCATGCTTCCCAAGAACTCTCTCGGAAGAGATATGATAAAGAAATTGCGCGTATACAAGGGTGCAGAGCACAATCACGCCGCACAGAAGCCCGAAGTGCTCAATTTATTTTAAGGAGTGTGAGGAGTAAAGCTTATGGCTAAAGTAACTTTAAAAAAGAAACTTCAATTCTGGGGCACGGGCAGAAGAAAGAAGGCTATCGCCCGCGTTCGCCTCATACCCTCTGGCAGCGGCAACATCGTAATCAATGAAAGGTCGTTCGAGGATTATTTTCCTCAGTCGGTTCTCCGCTACGACGTAATGCAGCCCCTCGTGCTTCTTTCGGCTGAAGGCAAGTACGACGTGTATGTAAACGTTTACGGCGGCGGCCTCACCGGTCAGGCAGGCGCTATCCGTCTCGGCATATCCCGCGCTCTTCTTCAGGCAGAGCCCGATTGCCGTGCAGCACTCAAAAAGGCTGGCTTCCTGACACGCGATCCCCGCGTCAAAGAGCGCAAAAAGTACGGCCTCAAAAAAGCACGTCGCGCACCTCAGTTCTCAAAGAGATAATTTCTTCTTTGGAGAATGCGCACGTCGCTTTCAAAAAAGCATCAAAGCGCGCAGCAAACGGCTGCGCGCTTATTTCTTAGACGGGTTTTTGTCAGACACTATATTATTGCGTCTTGGCTTAAGCTGCGCGCCTTAAGTTGTAAGCTCAGGTTGCGCCGCTCGTGTGTTGAAACAATCAATTTATGGGTGTTCACTCCGCTTCACGCGCTCAGTGGTTGCGCTTTATGCGGCCGGAAATCTTTTCGTGCCGCTCTAAAACGCCAGCAAGAACATTGGCGTGACTGAAGGGGGCAGGCGGCTGGCTGTTCGCCGAATTGACAGGCTTTTCAACCGCATTCTCGGCGCTGTTTTCCGACTTTTCAGAACCTTCCTGTTGTCCGTATGCGCCCCCGAGCGCCCTCAATAAATCAAAAAGTGCAAATTTGTTTATAGTTTTGCTCTCCTTTTATCAAATTTTCATTAAATACAACTTGTTTTTAATTGCTTAAAGCTCAGATTTGGTATATAATTAAAACTGCTGTATTGCAGAAAGACTGTTGTTTTTTGTCGGAGCAGTGCGGCAACCTTAAGATTCCTGCATTATCGCCGCAGAGCGGTAATGTCAATCACAATACCGGGGTAAAAAATGCAAAAAAAGGTAAAAATGGCGCTTGCATGCGCCGCCGCGGCAGTGCTTGCCGGCGGCCTTACTTTCACCGCGGCTTGCGGCGGCGGTTACTATGGGGCTGACGCCCTCGAAGGCAATACTGAAGGCACCGTCGTTTCAAACGGCGGATTTGCCGTAGAGAAGGGCGAGTATGTTTACTTCGTCAACGGCGTTGAAACCAACGACGCCTCCAATTCTTACGGCGACGTAGTAAAGGGCGCGCTCATGCGCATATCCAAGGACGCCCTTACAAAAGGCAACTATTCTTCGGGTGCGGAAACGGTCGTTCCCCTCGTCGTCTATTCGGGCGACTACACGGGCGGCATATATATCTTCGGCGACTACGTCTATTACAGCACGCCCTCTACCGAAAGGAATTCCGACGGCGAACTTTTAAACGACCGCCTCGAATTCAAGCGCACCAAGCTCGACGGCACGGAGACCATGCGCGGCTACTACTTCCAGTCTGAAGAGGCCGACATAGAGTACCGCTTTACCGAGGTAGACGGCACGGTATACCTTATGTACGTCGCTTCCGAAACGCTCTACGGTGAAGACAGCGATTGCACCAACATTCACTCTGTAAATACCCAGACTGGTGTAGATACTCTGCTTGCTTACAATGTGGCTTCCTATGTTTTCGACAGCAAAGACATCACTTCGTCTTATATCTATTATACGATGGGAGTTGATTATCTGCTCGGCACGAGCAACGAAACCACTCTCGAGTACAACCAGATTTATCGCGTAAGCGCGGACGCAACCGCTGACGCGGACAAGTACGACTTCAGCTATCTCGGCGAAGATTACGACCCCGAGAAAGATCCTCTGTATGTAAACAACGGCGAATTTGTATTCGACGGCAGGGGTTCGCTCTCTCCCGTAACGCAGTTCAACTACGGTTACAATGCCGAAACTGGCACTGCGGGCGGCACGCCCAGCACCATATCGGGTTACGAGTATTCGCTTATATCTTATGAAGACGGCCTGCTCTATTATACCCGTTCATACTATTCGGCAGACACTTCCGCCGATACGACGCCCATTCTCTTCTACCTCACCGACGAAGAGGTGAGCGGTGAAGGCTGGAACCCCGTGGACGACAATCCCCAGCGCACCGAAAACAGCTACGACGGCAAGGCGCTCGTGCTCTCTGCAGGCTCTGTCGACGACTATACATTCATAACCGACGAGAACAACGTTCCCACAGGCGTTGTGTATTCCGAAGGCATAGATTCGGGCTATGCGCTCATGAGCGCGCAGTTCGATAAGGATACGAGCAGCATAACCTACGGCACTGTAATAAACGCATTCCCCATGACCACGACCTCCGGCGAGATAACCTTCCTCACCTTCTCTAAAGAGACGGTAGGCGTGGACAACGGCGCACAGAAGGATTACACATTCCTTTACTTCTCCGTATCCGGCGAGGGCAACGCAAATTCCGTACACCGCATAGCACTCGGCGGCAACAAAGAGGACTATGTTGAGTACCCCGCATACGAGCAGACCGAGGCAATGAGCAATTACAGCGATGTTCGAATTCTCGACCTCGATGCGTCTGGCGGCTGGTATATGCCCGAGGTGCTTGCAGGACACTTTTTCTTTGCATCTCAGACCTCGGATATGATGGATTACTCCTATATAATGGCGTTTGACCTGCGCGACGACGGCGTTACCGATGCCGTGAACGACACAATGTCCAACGACGATATAGAGGCCATAAACGACCTTTACGACAGCGTAATGGGCGACGAGAACAGCGTAGTTGCCGATACCGACGACGAAGATTTTGAAAATCTGCCCAACGCGCTCCGCTACGCGTTCTACACCCGCGACACCGAGTGCGTGGACGACTTCATTGCCGAGTGGGTTGCCGCCGGTGAAGACGAAGAATATCTCTTCTCTGAAGAGTCGGCAGATATGTACCGTGCATTCATTGCCGCTGAAGCTCCCTACGAAAGGTTCAATGCCTATTCCAGGAACATAAACGGCGAGCAGGTATTTGCAACCTCGCGCGATTATTACTACTGCGTAGTCGGCCAGATGACTACGGAGGACAGCGAGGCGTATATCGAGGCGCTCAAGGACGACTATATCCCTGAATACCCCGTAACGGAAAAGACCTGGTTTGAAAGCCGTACAACGGGTGAAAAGGTAGGATTTATAATCGGTGTATGCCTTGGCGGCATAATAGTAATCGGCGCGGCCGTGCTCATTCCCGTGCTTGTCATCCGCAAAAAGCGCAGGGCTCTTCCCGTATACGAAAAGGCGCGCATCAAGGTAGACACCACCGACGATAAGAACATCGACGTATACGGCGACGACGAAGAAAATAAATAAATCAGAGGAATAAGCTGACTATATCTTAAGCGCATATTCGTTCCTGCCTGCAGCTATCCGCCACAGAGCGGCAGAGCGCGGCGGGCTTAAATCAGCAGCTTACTGAAATATCTGAGCCATTAAGAGGCGGAGCAGTTTTGCTCCGCCTTTTTGAATGTGTTTTGTGGCCTTGTAAATTTTATGTGCCGCGGAATTTTTGCCAATCTGCAAAATATTGCAGGTTGGGCTGTTTAAACAGCAGTTTATGCGACATAATGTAAAAAAGATGTATTAAGACAAAATATTTTGATTTTTGTTTGTTAAAACGGTTTACAAATAGGTTGAATGTTAATATAATGTTAGCATTGATAAAGGGTAGGGAAATTTAAGGAGGTTTAATCCGTAGTTTTCCTTCCGAAAATTTGGATAAAACGGAGAAAATCTTACATGATCAAGTATGTAAAGTGCCCCAGGTGCGAACTTAACTACATCGATCCCGAAAAGCAGGAATACTGCGATGTATGCATTGCGGAAATGAAGGGCAACAAACTTCAGTTTGCAGACATCGACGACGATGACGAGGAACTCGACGAAAACACTGAAAAGACTGAGATCTGCCCCGTTTGCGGCGTGAATACCATGCGCTACGGCGAAACAATGTGCGACGCATGCAAGCAGGCCAGCCAGTACGAAGACGACGAGGACGTCGATATGGATACAGACGAGGAGTGGAAGAACTACCTCGAGGACGACGAAGACCTCACGATAGACGACGAAACTCTGGAAGAGGAGCTTGCCGAAGACATGAAGGACGAGTACAGCGACGACGAGGAAGGGGAGAACGCAGACGACGATGCGCTTGACGACTTCGACGACGATGACTTCAGCGACGACGAAGAAGACGACGAGGATGATGACGACGAAGAAGAAGACGACGAAGATGACGACGATTTGTTCTGATTTGAGTTCGATTGGTCTTTGTTAAACATTTTCGTAAGCAGATTGAGCACAGATAAGGATTTAATCTGCAATATAGAGCGATACATTTTATATTTAATATAGTTATGCGCCGCGCGGGTTGCCGCGCGGCGCATAATTTTTACTTAATTGGCAAAAATAGTAATATGATAAGACCTACAAAAAACGTCAATGAAGTGCGTACGGCCGTAAAAAACTGCTATTTAAAGCCCGTGCTTGTAAAGCTCAACTTAGGCAGGAATAAGTTTGTCACATTCCCCGCAACGGTCAGCGGAATATATCCTTCACTGTTCACCGTCGCGCCCGAAGATAAAAATTTCCTCGGCAAAACGGCCTATTCCTACTCTGAAATTCTGTGCGGCAGGGTCAAATTAAAGGCGCTGTGAATTTCTGCCTCTTTTAAAGCCTGCGTGCAGTTTCTGCTCTCTTTAAGGGCGGCAATGGCGGTATGCGCCAAAAATATTTAAAATTCGCCGTGGCGTGTGTACGTCGGCTGTAATAACGCGGCAAAGCGCGGCATATTATATTTTTGAATTAATGGGCGCCCGCGCCCGATTTTAAGGAGAATATATAAAATGCCCATCAAAGCCGAATATCAGACAGAAAGTTATATCAAAAAGACGGCCGTGCTGCGCACGCAGTCGGTAGTGGAGTGTCGCTTTTCCTTCGGCGACGGAGCAAACGAAATTCTTGCCGTGTGCGCGCAGGTCTCGCCTGCAGGCTGCGAAGTCTCTTCAGGCAGAGTAAATTATGGCGGCAGACTGGTCTGCACGGTGGTATGCTCGGATGTCAACGGCAAGCTCAGCCGCGCGCAGAAGGGCGCGGAATTTGCGCACTTTGCCGATGACGACCGCCTTGCCCCCGCCCAGACGGCTCAGTGCAGACTTAACTGCGAAAGAGTGACCGTCCGCCGCGACGGCTCTTCGTTCGTGGTGAGCGCCGTGGTGAGCGCGGAGATAACGGTGTACGGCAGCGCAGAGCGCACCTACCTTGCATCTGCTTCGGGCGCGGTGTGCCGCTCTGAGCCTGTAAAGCTGCTCTCCGCCGTGACTTTTTCGGGCGAGAGCGAGGTTGAAGACGAGTTCGAGGCTGCCGGCGTGGAGGATATACTCATGCACGACGCAAAGGTGCTGGTAACAGACTGCCGCTGCGGCGGCGGTGAGGTGCGCGTAAACGGCGAAATTTACCTTTCGCTGCTTGCAATGAGGGGCGACGAGCCCGTTGCGCTAGACAGGGTAATTCCCTTCTCTGCCGAAATAATGTGCGACGACGCCGTACTGCCCCGCCGCGCTGTGTGCTGTGCCCAGCTGCTCGAGGCAACAGTCTCCGCCCGCGTGAATGAGGAGAGGGGCAGGTGCTCTGTAACCTTCAACGCCCAGTTGCGGCTGGACGGCTCTTTCTTCGAGGAGCACGAAACTTCTGCCGTCACGGACGCGTTCTGCGAAGAGGGCAACGCCTCGCTCGAGTTTGCCTATGAAGAGGAGGACGTGTGCGAGGAGATAAGGGTGTATGCCGAAAGGGTGAGCGGCGCGTGCTCGGTAAAGGGCAAAGTCGATTATTCGTGCGCCTTTCGCGTGGCTACCTGCCCCAGGGCGGAGTGTACATATTCCGCCGATACGGGGATGCTCGAGGGCGCAGTCAGCTGTACGCTCGTATATGTGCGCGAGGGTGAAACGCACAGCACGGAGGTGGTGCTGCCCTTCTCTGTAAAGCTCAACGGGTCAGAGGGCGGAAGCGCCTCTGCGGTGGATGTTGCGGTCAACAACATAAGCGTGCGCCAGCGTGCCGAGGGCGAGTGTGAGGCCGAGGCTTCGCTCAAGATAACGGCCTGCGTGTGCGGGCGCAAGAATTGCCGCTATGTCTGCGGCATAGAGGACGCCGAGGGCGATAAAGACGAAGACTGCGCGATAACCGTGCTTATACCGTGCGGAGGGGAAAGTCTGTGGGCGGCGGCTAAGCGGCTTAAAATGAAGCCCGAAGAGGTTGCCGAGGCCTGCGGCGGCGTAAACTTCCCGCTCGGTGGGCAGGAGCGCATAGTCATATACAGACCTAAAAAATAGTACATAAATTGCTTTAAGCGCTTTAAGGCGCGGCGCGGGCAAACTGCCCGCGCCGCGCCCTTTGCTTTATTTGTAATTATTTTTGCACCCCTTTGCTTTGCCTTAAATTATTATTCTGCCGCGCGGTTTGAATTTTTGTAGTTATCGCATTGCAAATCAGCACCGCACTTTTACTTTCTCTGACCGCGCGGCAGGACTGCAAAAAATTTTGTGCTGATTTTTGCATACTGTAAAAATTGGCAAAAATTAACTTAAATGGTGGCAAAGTGCAAAAAAATTGAGAGTAACTGCAAACTTTTGCACTTTTTTATTGTTTTGCGCCGTCCGCCGTGTTATAATTTATATATGAATTCGGTAAACTACCGCTCGCCCGCAAAGGTAAATTTCACGCTCGATATAAAGGGCGTGCACGGCGGGTATCATATGCTTGAAAGCCTCGTCTGTACTGTGAGCATCTGCGACGAAATTTCCGTCCTCGCGCGCTCCGACGACAAGGTCACAGTGGAGATGCACGGCGAGGGCTGTGAAGGCCTGCCGCCCTTGCAGAATAACGCCTATGCCGCCTCTGTCCGCTTTGTGGATACATTCCGCACGCGAGGCGCAGATATAGTCATACGCAAGGGTATTCCGTGCGGCGCAGGCCTTGGCGGCTCTTCAGCGGACGCCGCAGGCGTTTTAAGGGCGCTTTCGCTTTTATACGGCGTCGGTGAGGAGGATAAACTTGCAGAGCTCGCGGCGGGGCTGGGCTCGGATACGCGCTATATGCTCGGCGGCGGCTGGGCGGTTATGCGCGGCCGTGGCGAAAAGGTCAGTTTCCTGCTTTCGCCGTTGAGGTTGTGGCTCGTCATTCTCGTGCCGCCCGTCGGCGTGTCTGCCGCGGCCTGCTATGCGGAGTACGATAAACTCCCGCGTTCGTGCGCGTTTTCTTCAGTGCCGCCAGAGGAGCTGGCAAAGGACGGCGCTCTGCTGTGCAACAGTCTGCATAACGACCTGTTTGCCGCCGCTTCCCGCCTCAATCCCGCTGTTGAAGAGGCATTTAAAGAGGCGCTTGCGCTCTCGCCCGACGGCGCGTGCATGAGCGGTTCGGGAAGTGCGGTGTTTGCGGCTTTTAAAGACGAAGAGCGCGCTTTTCGCGCGTATAATTCATATAGCGGAAAGTTCCGCGCAATACTCGCGCACACCCTTTAAAAAACTTTATTTATATGCGCTGTACATATGCAGTGAGCCGGGCGCACTACTGTTGATTTTTTGAAATTTTTTCCGTAAGGAGATTTATATGGCAGAAGAAAGGCTTATAGACGACAATACCGACAGAGACAAGGATAAAAAGTACCGTTTCCGCATAAACGAGGACGGCGAAGAGGAGCTTGAAATAGCAGAGGACGAGCAGCCTCAGGAGGACGAAACGGACGAAGCTCTGTACGATACTGGCATGGAAGTGCCCGAATTTACGAGCGACGACGAGGAGGCCGCCACTATGACGCCCGAACAGCTTTTTCTTGCACGCAAAAAAGAGGAAGAGGAGCAGGAGGAGAGCGTTAAAAAGGCGGCAGAGCTGATTGCCAAGGCTCGCGCCCTCGCGGACGAGGGACAGACGGAGTATGCGCTTATCACGCTGGATTCCGCGCAGAAAGAGAGACCCGACAGTGCGGATATTTATCCGTTAAAGCTCAGCCTGCTCACGGACGGCTATAAAAATTTCGGCCATCTTGAGGAGTGCGTCTCCGTTGCCGAAAAACTCGCAAAATATTCCTCCGAAGCCGACCGCGCACAGATTTCGGCGGTGTTCGGACCGCAGATTTTAACCGAACAGGAGCGCGTGGAGGAGGAGAACAAGCGCCTGCGCGCTGAAAACGAGCAGAAGAAGGAGGAGCGTCGCCAGAGGTTTTCAGGTCAGCGCAGGCGCGCCGTGCGCAACCTGCTGTTTGCGGTAGTGCCCTTTATAGGACTGCTCATTGCGGCGTGCGTGCTTTCCGGAACGATGTACTCGGACGAGAGCGGAACGCTGTTTGTTGTAACGATAGTGCTGTTCGGTTTGGCGGGCGTCGCGCTGATAGCAAGTGTGTTGCTCTGCCGTCCCCTCGCGCGCGCCGTGCGCCGCATACGCCTTAACAAGTCGGACAGCTCCACCGCGCTCGGCAGAGAATGTACCGCAGGCGAGGAGCGCGCCACCCTTTTAAGGCGGCTCTATTCCTATGTCTATTATGTAAACACCATAACCTCAGTCGATGCCAAAGGCGAGGTGGAGACCGATATCACCGAAGCGCCCGTCTCGGATAAAGATTGACCTTTTAAGTGGCATTTGCGCGGCTTGCCGTATGAGGCGGTTTGCGCCTTTGTCTGAGCGGCGCGAAAAGGTTAGTTCTGACTAATTTAATCTGTTTTGTTATTTAAAGCCGCATGCAGTGCATGCGGCTCTTATAAGGAGATGTATGAGGGAAGTTTATCTCGACAATGCTGCAACCACGCCTCTTTCCCCCGCGGCATACAGCGCAATGCAGCCCTATCTGACGCAAAAATTCGGCAACGCCGATTCCCGCTACGCATCGGGAAGGGAGGCGGCGCTTGCCGTGCTCTCCTCGCGTGATAAAATGCGCTCGCTGTTCGGCGGCACAGGCGGAGATGTGTACTTCACTTCCTGCGGGTCAGAGGCAAACAGCTGGGCGCTCAAGGGCGTCTGTGCGGCAAACTACGGCAAGAATAACCGCATAATTTTGTCTGCAATAGAGCACCCGTCCCTTCTGCGCGCCGCGCGCGATATGGAGGTGTTCGGGTACGAGGTTGTGCTCGTAAAACCCGATAGTTCGGGCATAGTGCGGCCTGAATTTGTTGCTGACGCCTTAAAAGGCGGGAATGTGGCATTTGTTGGCGTGATGTATGTCAACAACGAAACGGGCGTTATGCAGCCCGTAAAAGAAATTTACGATGTGTGCCGCGCGGCGGGAGCGTTTTATTTTTGCGACTGCGTTCAGGCGGCAGGTACGCTCGTTCTTTCTTCGCCCGTGGCGGACGGTATGAGCATTTCGGCGCATAAATTTTACGGCCCCAAGGGTGTGGGTGCGCTCTGGCTGAAAAAGGGCGCGCGCATAGAGCGGCTTGTATCAGGCGGGCAGCAGGAGGGCGGACTGCGCGGCGGCACTACCAATGTTGCGGGCATATGCGGCATGGAGGCCGCCTATGAAGAGACCTGCGCGGAAATGGAGGCAAACAATACAAGGCTTCGCGCTCTCCGCGACAGGTTTGTGAATATAATTCTTTCCTCTCTCAGCGGGACAAAGCTTGTGGGCAGCAGCCAAAGCCGCGTGCCCTCAAATGCAAATATTGCCTTTGCAGGTTGCCGCGGCGAACAGATAATGATAAATCTCGATATGCTCGGCGTGGCGGTATCCACCGGTTCGGCGTGCTCTTCGGGCGCGTCCAAACCCTCGCCCGTACTCATGGCTATGGGGCTCTCTGAAGAGGAGGCCGCCTCCTGCGTGCGCTTTACCTTCGGCAGGTACAACACCGAGGAAGATGTTACCATTGCCGCGGAGAATGTTATAAAAGTTGTTAATTCCGTTCGCGTAACAAACGGGCATTTTTAAATAGCAAATGCGCTTAAATTAAGCATTTTTTATTATTTCAGACCAATTTTTTAAGCCTTTGAATATAATATCAAACAATGTATACTGCGGTTATTATGCATATATTTTGTAATAAACCAACAATCGATAATACTTTACTTAATTAAATTAATGTTAGTTTTTAACATAAACTCAATAAACCACGGTAAATTATGATATTGCAGGCGAATGGTGTCGAAATTGTTGTTAATTTGCGATTTTTTAACAAAAAATGTTAATGATTATAATTATAAAAAAAATTAAAAACTTTTGGTGATTTAATTTACTTTTTCTCCGTTATGGGTATAATAGTAAATGTAATCAGGTTGCGAGACCTATTACATCTGAATTTGCTCATCATTTTCCCCCTTATCATACAAAGGCGGCGCAAACCTAGTGTTTGCGCTGTCTTTGTTTTTACGCGTTTTTTGCCTGCAAAATTTTGGCTTTGATATAAAATCCGTGTTTTATCTTAGCCGTGCGTGCGGGCTGAGCGGCAGGGCGGTTAAAGCCGTGCGACGGACTGAGCTGTGCGGCGGTCTGAGCTATTCCGGGTAAAAAGGTGCGTCAGTTTAATTAGTGTGGGCGGCGCAATGTGCGCCGCACGTTTTATATTTTTGGTCTTTGACTATTGTGTTATAATGAAAGCTGCGGCATGAATTTTCGCGCCGTAGCTTTTTAGTTTTATATAAGCACATTGACTTTGTCTATAAGTGCTGTAAGTTGTGCATGCGGTAAAATACTTTTTCAGAAGGCGCTACATCACTCGGCAAAGGAGGCAGGCGAGGGCGGTGGCGGCGAAAGCCGCCAGCAGCGATATCGCTATCGGCCGGAAAAGTCCCTTTGCCCGCACGCCTACAAAGTAGACAGCCGAAACGTAGAATACCGTCTCGGAAGAGCCGTAGCACACGCAGGCGCACCTTGCTATGTAGCTGTCCGCACCGTAAGTTTCCATTATCTCCGTGAGATAGGCGAGTGAACCGCTCCCCGACAGCGGCTTTATAAGTATCAGCTTTGTAAGTCCCTCGGGTATTCCAAAAAAATTGAACGCAGGCGAGAGCCATTTTATTACAAACGCCGAAAGTCCGCTCACTTCAAACAGCTCGCACATCATAAACACCGCCGCAAGGCAGGGCAAAAGGTTTAACGTGAATTTAAGCGCGCTCTCCGCGCCGCGCGTAAATCCGCCGTACACATTTACCCGCTTTACCGCCGCAAACCCGATTACGGCTATGAACAGAAGAGGTATAATCAGCGCCATTTCAATCCCCTTTCAGTGCCGTCAGTCACCTTTTGCACCCGCCTTTGATTGCACACTCGTTTTTCGCACGCCTGCGGCGCGTTTCCGCCTGCGCAGTCGGCCTTTTTCTGCCATTTAAGTTGCGGCGGGCGGCCGCTCCTATCCTTTCGGTCAGCAAAAAAAGTACTATGGAGAGTGCAAGCGTTGCACCCGAGCATATGAGCGACGGCAGAAAAATGTCTGCCGCGGCGGCGCTCCCGTAGCTCGCCCTCAGCGCGATAACGGTGGAGGGTATAATCTGAAAGCCTGCACAGTTTATCAAAAACAGCATCTTCTGGCCGTATGCATTGCCCTCTTTTTCAAACTCGGCAATGGCCTTTACGGCAAACGGGGTGGACGCCCCTGCCCCGAGCAGGTCGCAGGTCAGATTCATCGCGGCGGCCTCGCAGGCGGCGGGACTTGTGGTTTTAAACAGCCTGCGGCAGAGCGGCGTTATAAGTTTTGCGGTCTTTTTTGTGATGCCGCACTCTTCGGCTACGGCGGCAAGTCCCATCCATACGGCGTACACGCAAAAGAGCGTGAGCGCGACAGACACGGCGTGCCTGGTGCCCGATATTAGCGAGCTTAAAAATTCTTCAGGCGAAAAGGCGGCGGCAAGCGCCGCCGATATTAAAAATATGGCGGTAAATACGGCGTTCATAAAATAATAATATTCGCGTACTTTTTGCGTTATGCGCCGCTAACTTCGTTTACAACTTCAAGCGGATATGTTATAATTCTGCTGAAAATTTATATATTTAATGCCGCGCACGCGTATATTCAATGCCGCGCACGCGCGGAAAGTACGGTGAATTATGGCAGAAAAGTTTTACATCACTACGGCTATAACCTATACTTCGGGCAAGCCCCACATCGGCAATACCTACGAGATTATCCTTACCGACGCAATAGCGCGCTTTGCGCGCCTTCAGGGCAAGGATGTCTTTTTTATGACCGGCACTGACGAGCACGGGCAGAAGATAGAACTCAAAGCCAAGGAAAAGGGAGTAAGCCCCAAGCAGTTTGTAGACGGCGTGGCCGCGCAGATAAAGGAGCTGTGGAAAATGGCGGACGTGCAGTACGATAAGTTTATCCGCACCACGGACGACTATCACGAGCGCACCGTTCAGCACATATTCAAAAAGTTTTTCGACCAGGGCGACATTTACAAGAGCGAATACGAGGGAATGTACTGCACCCCGTGCGAAAGTTTCTGGACGGAGAGCCAGCTTGTAAACGGACGCTGCCCCGACTGCGGAAGAGAGGTCAAGCCCGCTCGCGAAGAGGCGTACTTCTTTAAGATGGGCAAGTACGCGAACAGACTTGTGGAGTACATCTGTTCGCACCCCGAATTTATTACCCCAGTTTCAAGAAAGCACGAAATGCTAAATAACTTCCTGCTCGCCGACGAATTTATAGGCAAGTCGGACGAGGAGCTTGCTGCTGCCGCAAAGGACGGCACTCTTAAAACCAAGTTGCAGGACTTGTGCGTTTCGCGTACCTCGTTCAAGTGGGGCATTCCCGTCGACTTCGATACAAGGCACGTTGTTTATGTATGGCTGGACGCGCTGGCCAACTATATAACGGGCATCGGCTACGACGTGGACAACCCTTCGGAGCAGTTCAAAAAATTGTGGCCTGCCGACGTGCATGTAGTGGGCAAGGATATAATAAGGTTCCACACCCTCTACTGGCCAATATTCCTTATGGCCCTCGGTCTTCCGCTGCCCAAAAAGGTATTCGGTCATCCCTGGCTGCTTCAGGGCGGGGATAAAATGTCTAAATCAAAGGGCAACGTAATCTACGCCGACGACCTTGTAAACTTCTTCGGCGTGGACGCCGTGCGCTACTTCGTTCTGCATGAGATGCCCTTCGATCAGGACGGCACGATTACCTGGGAGCTTGTGTGCGAGCGCATAAATTCCGACCTTGCAAACGTGCTCGGCAACCTTGTAAAGCGCACCGTATCAATGACCAATCAGTACCTCGGCGGAATTGCCGCGCACACGGGCGTTGAGGGCGAAACCGACGCCGATTTCAACGGCGCGATTATGTCGGCCTACGGCAAAGTTGCCGCAAAGATGGCAGAGTTCAAAGTGGCGGACGCGCTCGACTGTCTGTGGTCGCTCTTCCGCCGCGCCAACAAATATATAGACGAAACCACGCCCTGGATACTTGCCAAGGATGAGGCCAATAAGGGCAGACTTTCAGAGGTGCTCTATAATCTTTTGAGGGCACTCGACGCAGGCGCGAATATTTTAAAGGCCTTCATGCCCTCTACGGCGGCAAAAATTCTTGCTGAAACGGGCGCTGCTGAGCGTTCGGATTTTGCTGCATTCCCAGAAGAGTATAAGGTGACGGACGCGCCCGTAACGCTGTTTGAAAGGGTAAAGTTTGCCGATATTCAGCCTAAAATTGCAGAGATAGAGAAGGCGCAGCGCGCCGCTGCCGCACCCGCGCCCGCAGCTGAGGAAGTGCCTCAGATAACCATTGACGACTTTGCAAAAGTAAGAATGGTGGTGGGCAAAGTTGTTGCCTGCGAGCCGGTTAAAAAGAGCAAACTTCTGCACGAGACGGTGGATATAGGCGGAAAGACAATCTCCGTTCTAAGCGGCATAGCCAAGCACTACACCGCCGAAGAGATGGTCGGCAAAAAAGTTGTGGTGGTTGTAAACCTTCCCCCTCGCGAAATGAAGGGGCTCTTGTCTGAGGGCATGATAGTCTGCGCCGAGGCGCCCGACGGCACTTTAAGCCTTGTCTCGCCCGAAAAGGACGTCCCCGCGGGGAGCGTGCTTGCATGAGCCAAATTCCCTGCCAGGAAAAAACTCTTAACGGCGCGAAAGGGTGTTCGTTCGGGGATATGTGCGGGTATATCGACGTGCATTGTCACCTTACGGGCGGCGAATACGGCGACGTGGACACGCTACTAAAGAGCGTGGAGGACGCGGGTGTAACAAAGGTTATAACTGTCGGTTTCGACCTTCCCTCCTCCGAGGCGTGCGCAGAGCTTGCTGCAAAGTACAGTATGGTATATTTTACGGCGGGATTTCACCCCACCGAACTTGATAAGTACCGCGAGGGTGACCTCATTGAAATAGCCTCGCTTTTATCTGAAAAAAAGTGCGTGGCGCTTGGAGAAACAGGGCTTGACTACCATTACGAGAATACGGATAAGCCCCTCCAGCACGAGGTGTTTGCCGCGCAGCTTGAACTTGCCGACAAGGCAGGCCTGCCCGTGGAGATACACAGCCGCGACTGTGCCGAGGATATGCTTGAGTTTCTGACTGAAAGGGCGGCGCTTTTAAAGCACGGCGCGCTGCTGCACTGTTATTCGCACTCGCCCGAGCTTGCGTTAAGGTTTGAAAAACTTGGAATAAGCTTTTCATTTGGCGGCACTTCGACGTGGAAGGGCAGCAAGCGCTCTAAAAAATCCATAGCCGCACTGCCTTTAAATCTGCTGCTCACCGAAACGGACAGCCCGTATATGCCGCCTGCCTCAAAGTACGGCACATTCCCCAATACACCCGCAAGTATCCCCGAAATAACGGCAAATATGGCGGAGATAAAGGGCGTCAGTGTGGAGCAGATGAAGGCCGCCGCGTGGAGCAACGCCCACACACTTTTCAAAAAACTGGCTGATTAAAGAGTTGTTAAATAAAAGAGCTCAGCAAGCAGAAAGGCTTGTCGGCATCGGGTAAAAAACTTGAATGGCGGCAGGTAAAAAGCTTGCAGGGCGGCTTAATATATTGTGGTATTCAGCTTAACAATGCTTGCGGCGGCGGCAAAAAATTGCCGCCGCCGCGTTCTTTTGTAAGGCAAGGCAAACGTACAAATTTGCCCTACAGTAAAAGTATAGGAATGGCGCGCGCTTTTATGCGCGCCGCAATAAAGGAAAATTATGGAAGATAACAGGGTAAAGGATATTCTTGCCGCAAACGGCTTTAAATTCAAAAAGCAGTTCGGTCAGAACTTTATAACCGACGCAAACCTTCTCTCTTCGATAGTAGAGGGCGCGGGCGTGGATAAAAACTCCACCGTGGTAGAAATAGGCTGCGGTGCGGGTACTTTGACAAGGGCAATCGCCGCGCGCGCAAAAAAGGTTGTGGCGTTTGAAATCGACCGCGACCTCAAACCCGTGCTCGCCGTAACGCTCGGCGGTGCGGACAATGCCGAAGTTGTTTTTCGCGACTTCATGCGGGTGAATATGTCTGAATTTGAAGGGGAGATGCCCCCTTACCTGGTTATAGCCAATCTTCCTTATTACATCACAACGCCGCTCGTAATGCGCTTTATAGAGGAGGCAAAAAAGTGCCTCTCGCTCACAGTGATGGTGCAGGAGGAGGTGGCGCAGAGGTTCTGCGCGGAGGCCGGCACGCCCGAGTACGGAGCGGTAACTGCCGCAATAGCATTGCGCGGTGTTTGCAGCATAGTGCGGCACGTTTCGCGCAATATGTTCACTCCTAAACCCAATGTGGACAGCGCCGTTGTGCATATAGAAATTAAGGAGGGCAACGTACCCGTAAAGGACGCGGCCTTGTATAAAAAGGTGGTGCGCGCCGCGTTTTCTTCACGCAGAAAGACTTTGGAAAACAACCTTATGCAGGCCTTCGGCCTCAAGCGCGAGGACGCGCGCAACCTGCTTGAAAGTTGCGGCGTAGAGGAAAAGGCTCGCGGCGAAGAGCTTTCTCCTGTCCGATTTGCCGCTCTTGCAGATAAACTTCTGGAAGTCGGGCTCGGCTGATTGCGCGCTGACTGTCCCGTCAGTGCAGTGCTTTTTATCTGTTCTCAACTGCTGATTTTATAAAACGCGGGATAATTTAATGATTATTTTAAGGCCGCGCGGCGCACATTTGCGCCGCGCGGCCTTGCTCAGCTGCAAATTTAACGCGATTTTGCAGTATTTTATGTCAATAATATCTCAGGCAGGTTTTTGTCGGGAGCAAAAGGGGTATTTATATACTGTATAAAAAAATGCGTATATTACGCACGGGGTTTTTATGCGCAAAATGGCAATTGAATAAGAGCGCCTCGCTCAATAAAATTTGCAAAATATTTTTATTTTTTTGAAAAAAATAAAGGTTTTTTCAAAAAAAATGCGTATATTAAGGCGTGAAAGAAAATATGCCTGTGTTAAAAGAGCGTACTTATGCAATAGAGGAGGCATTCCTCTCTCCGTACGCGACCAAATCCAAGGACACCAAGGGGCGCAGCCGCGAGGAAAAACCCTGCAATATGCGCACCGATTTTCAGCGTGATCGCGACAGGATAATCTATTGCAAGGCCTTCCGCAGGCTGAAAAACAAGACGCAGGTTTTCTTTTCGCCCGAGGGCGACCACTATATTACCCGCCTTACGCACACGCTCGATGTTGCGCAGATTGCGCGCAGTATGGCACGCGCTCTTGCCCTCAACGAGGACCTCGCCGAGGCGATAGCTCTGGGGCACGATTTGGGACATACCCCCTTCGGACACAGCGGCGAACGCATCCTCAACAAGCTTGCGCCCGGCGGCTTCCGCCACAACGAGCAGTCTGTGCGCGTTGTGGACGTGCTTGAAAAGGACGGCGCAGGTTTAAACCTCACCTTTGAAGTGCGCGACGGCATTTTAAATCACCGTAAGAGCGGCAATCCCGCCACTTTAGAGGGCGCTTGCGTGCGCATTGCCGATAAAATTGCATACATAAACCACGACCTCGACGATGCCGTGCGCGCAGGCATTTTAAAGCCTTCAGACGTACCCGCAGAAGTTACAGACGTACTCGGCACAACCTCGAAAGAGCGCATAAATACGGCAATATCCTCTGTCTGGCAGCACAGCTACGGCAAAAATACCGTTGTAATGGGCGAAGACGTCAGCCGCGCCAGCGAGGCTCTGCGTGCGTTTATGTTCAAAAGAGTGTATTTTACCGAGTACGCCCTCGGCGAAGAACAGAAGGCCGAGCGCATGCTCTCGTTCATGTACGAATACTTTGTAAAGAATGTAAATACCCTCCCCGCCACATTTTTAAAACTGCTCGAAAGGTTTTCTGCCGAGCAGGTGGTGTGCGACTATATCTCGTCAATGACGGACAGGTACGCAGTATACACTTTCAACAGACTTTTTGTGCCGCGCGGCTGGTCTTTCGGCGACGAAGGACATTGAGCCCTGATTTGCAGTATTTATAAATTTATAATATATGGCCGTTGGTTACGACAGAGATTTTTTAAGGACTCTCACCGAAAAACTTAATATAGTCGATGTGGCCTCGTCGTATATGCACCTCGAGCGCAAGGGCGGAACGTATTGGGCGTGCTGTCCCTTTCACCACGAAAAGACGGCCTCTTTCCACATTGACGAAAACAGACAGTTCTATCACTGTTTCGGGTGCGGGGTATCGGGCAACGTCATAACCCTTGTGCGCGAGCTGGAAAACGTTGACTTTTCCGACGCGGTCAAGATACTTGCCGAGCGCGCCAATCTTCCGCTTCCGCAAAATTCTTTTGACGGCGAAAGGACGGCAGAGCTCAAGCGCAAGCGCGATACGCTTTTAAAGATTATGAACGACTGCGCGCATTTCTACCTTGATAACCTCAATTCGGGTAAAGCGGACGCGCACATAGAATACATACTTTCGCGCGAAATACCTGCGGGGGTAGTGCGTGCGTTCGGGCTCGGCGCCAGCCTTAACTATTCAGACCTGCCAAAATTTCTGCTCTCAAAGGGCTATTCGCGGCAGGATATCGTGGACAGCGGCGCGGTGAACGAGGTCGACGGCAGACTTTCCGACGCCCAGGGCGGCAGGCTTATCTTCCCAATAATAAACCAGTTCGACGAGGTTGTGGCCTTCGGCGGGCGCGCCCTTAAAAAGACGGACTTCGCAAAGTATAAAAACACCAAGGAAACGCTTATATTCAACAAGAGCAGAATGCTCTACAACATAAACCGGCTTAAAAAACTGCGCCGCGCGGGCGGACTTAAAGAGGTCATTATGGTGGAGGGGTATATGGATACAATCTCTCTCCATCAGGGTGGCTTTAAAAACGTCGTGGCCAGCATGGGCACGTCGCTCACGCAGGAGCAGGCCCGCCTTTTAAAGCGGTACACCGATACCGTGCTTATAAGTTACGATGGCGACGGAGCGGGGCAGAAGGCCAATATGCGCGGCCTTGAAATTCTTAAAAGCGAGGGGCTGGACGTGCGCGTCGTACCTCTGCCCGAAGGCCTCGACCCCGACGACGTAATCAAAAAACTGGGCGCAGAAGAATATCAGAAGTGCCTCAGCTCGGCCATGCCGCTCAAGGATTACAAACTTTCGGTGGCGCGGCGCGCCTATGATATTTCAAAGCCCGAGGAAAAGGTCAAATATGTGGGCGAGGCGCTCAAAGTTGTGCGTTCGGCCGATACCGCGGCGGAACAGGAAATGATGCTCAAGGCCCTGCGCGACGAAACGGGAATAAGTTTTGAGGCGCTCAGCCGCGACCTTCAGTCGGTGCCGGTAGAACGGCAGGACAGGGAGGACGAAAAACCCAAGATTGCCGCCGATACAGCCGACGTTCACATGAAGGCCTCGCGCTTTGTCGCGGCGGCGTTTCTGTTCGGCGCGGACTACACCGAGGGCATCGGCACGGAGGAAGTGCCGTTTGCAAGCGACGTGCATTCGCTCGTTGCAAGCTATGTAAAGAGCAAGGAGTTGCTCGGCGAAAAAGTAACATTAAGCGAACTTTTCGACTTTTTTGACGAGGGTACGCCCGAATACGAGGAACTGTGCAGAATACTCGACCTCAACGACGGCGAAAATTTAAACGGCGATGTGCCAAAGCGCTACTTCTTCGACTGCCTGCGCAAACTTAAGACGGACAGTATAAACAAGGCGATAGAGGAAGTGAAACGCAAATTTTCCTCCTCGGACGACGTCGAGGAAAAGAGGCAGGCCGCCGCTGTTCTACAACAGCTTATCAAGCAAAAGGAAAAATTAAAAAGCGGAGATATACGATGAGCTTATCCGATCAGAAATTAAATGACATTGTAAAAAAGATTATCGACGATTATGGCCCCAAGGGCTCGATTACCACGAACAACCTTTGCGACATAATGGAAAAGTACGACACAACTCCCAACCAGATGGATTTTGTGTATAAATCTGTTGCCGACGCGGGCATACAGATTATCGACGAGGCCGAGCGCGACAAGGAGCTCTATGAGCAGGCCCTCTCCGATATTGGCCTCGACGACCCTGTAAAGATGTATCTTAAGGATATAGGCCGCGTTCCCCTTCTTTCTGCCGACGACGAAATAGAGCTTGCCCGCAGAATGCAGGAGGGCGACGAGGAGGCTAAAAAGGAGCTTTCGGAGGCAAACTTAAGGCTGGTTGTATCCATTGCAAAGAGGTACGTGGGCAGGGGAATGCTCTTCCTCGACCTCATTCAGGAGGGCAACCTCGGCCTTATGAAGGCGGTTGAAAAGTTCGACTATCAGAAGGGCTTTAAGTTCTCTACCTACGCAACGTGGTGGATAAGGCAGGCCATTACCCGCGCCATAGCCGACCAGGCACGCACCATCCGCATACCCGTGCATATGGTGGAGACGATAAACAAACTAACCCGCGTTTCCCGTCTGCTCACCCAGCGCTACGGCAGAGAACCTACTCCTGCCGAAATCTCCAAGGAAATGAACGTTTCGGAGGAGCGCGTGCGCGAAATACAGAAGATAGCGCAGGACCCCGTCTCGCTCGAGACGCCTATCGGCGAGGAGGAGGATTCGCACCTCGGCGACTTCATTGAGGACGAAACGACGACCACCCCTACGGACAGCGTTTCTACCACGATGCTCAAAGAGACGCTCCTCTCCGTGCTCAACAGCCTCACCCCGCGTGAAGAGAAGGTTCTTCGCTTAAGATACGGCGTGGACGACGGCAGGCCGCGCACGCTGGAAGAGGTGGGCAAGGAATTCAACGTCACGCGTGAGCGTATTCGTCAGATAGAGGCCAAGGCCCTGAGAAAGCTGCGCCATCCTTCGCGCTCGAAGCACCTAAAAGATTTCCTCGATACCTGATATGACCGAGCGAATGAAAAAACTGTGCGCCCTGCTGCCCGCGTGCGAATGTTTTGCCGACGTGGGGTGCGACCACGGCTACGCCACGCGGTATATGCTTAAAAGCGGACTGTGCAAGCGCGCGGTTATTGCAGATATCAGCGCTAAAAGCCTTTCCAAGGCAGAGCGCCTGCTCGAAGAATATATAAAAAAGGGCGTGTGCCGTTCGGTCTGCTGCGACGGGCTTGAGGGCATACCGTCCGACTGCTCCGACCTTACGCTAATTGCGGGCATGGGCGGGGAAGAAATTTTAAAGATACTTAAAAATTCGTACATTCCGCGTGCATTTGTGTTTCAGCCTATGAAGAACGCCGCAGAACTGCGTGGCTTTCTTTTAGAGAGCGGCTGCTGCATAGACTACGACGGACTGTTTACCGAAACCCGCGGCGGCCTGGTAAAGCACTACTTTGCAATCCGCGGCAGGGCAACGGGCGGTACGCGCCCGTACTCTGCGGCAGAGCTTGCATACGGACGGGACAGCCTGGGCACGCCTGAACTTAAAGAATTGCTCGGATACGAGCTGCAAAAGAACAGAACATACGCCCTCAACAATCTTTCGCCCGCGTCGCGCGCGGAGCTCGAAAGGAGGACGGCGTTCATAGAGGAGGTGCTTGGATATGACGGTAAATGAAGTTTTTTCGCTGCTCGAAAGGGAGGTTGCACCCGTATCGCTCAGCCGCGAACAGTGCGAGCTGTCCGGCTTTCACGATAACAGCGGCATAATTCTCAATTTCGGCGGCAATGTCACGGGCATACTCTTCTGCCTCGACTTAACCCCCGCGGCCGCAGAGAAGGCGGCAGCCAGCGGCTTCAACCTCATAGTCACCCATCATCCCGCCATATTCGGGGGGATAATGTCTTTAAGCGACGCCCCTTCGTCGCCCACCCGCGCGCTTGCAATGTGCGCACGCGGCGGCATTTCGGTAATTTCGATGCACCTCAACTTCGACGCCGCGCCTCGCGGAATAGACTTCTGGTTGATGTGCGGACTGGGCGGAAAAACACAAGTTGCCGTGCTCAACAAACTTTCGTGCGGGGAATACGGAAGGGTATATGAAGTGTCCGCGCAGAGCTTTGAAGAGTACAGCAATAGCGTTTTGGCCGAATTCAAAAGCCCGCACTGCCGCTTTTACGACGGCGGCAGGACGGTGCGAAGAGTGGCGTCGTTCTGCGGTTCTGGCGCAGACGAGGAGAGCATAAAATTTGCGCTTGAAAACAATGCCGATACTTTCGTCTCGGCCGACATAAAGCACCACCACATTGCGGCGCTGATTTCGGCGGGGTTCAACGTTATAGAGCTGACGCACTACGCGTCTGAAATTTACGGGTTCGAGCGCATATATGCCTCAATCAAGCCGCTTTTAAAACTGCCTTCGGACTTTTTTATTCAGCAGATTTTACTTTGATTTTTTTTATGCGCGCAGCGCTACTTTAAGCCGCCTTTGCGGCAATAATACAGTATAGGAGTACAGCAATGTCACAGATAGAACAGCTTCTCAAATACCAGCAGGAAGATGAAAAACTTATAAGATTAGAGCAGGAGACGGCTTCTTCGGAAGAGCGCAAAAAGTATATTCAGGCCAAAAACTTTATGACAAAGGCGCCCGAAAGACTGGACAGGCTCGACGCCAATGCTGCCGAACTCGAAAGAACGGTCAACCGCCTCGGCGCTGCATATGAAGAGCTTGCAGAGGCGCTCAAAGACTTCGACGGCCTGGACGAGATGGTGCAGGTAGAGGGCGCAAATGTCTCTTTCTATAAAAAGTCGGCACTTGCATTGCAGGATAAAATCAAGTCGATAAAGGGCGAAATCAATGCTCTCACGGCCAAGGTAAAGGCCGCCGACGAGGAGTATAAGGCGCTCAAAAAGGAAGTCATTGCTATGCAGAGGCAGTATAAAGAGAGCTACGCCGTGTACAGCGCCTATAAGGAGCAGAAGAAAAAGGAGATGGACGCCATTGCTGCCGAACTCAAAAATCTGCAGAAGGGCATTGCTCCCGATGTTTTCGCCAAGTACCAGACAAAGCGTTCGGAGCGCATCTTCCCCATTATCTGCGAAGTGAAGGGGGACAGGTGCTCCAAGTGCGGCATAGAGCTTTCGCTCGCAGGCAAAGAGGCTCTCTCTACCGGCGGCGTGGTAGAGTGCGAAAACTGCCACAGATTTTTGTACCGCAAATAATTGCGGCGTGGTTGGCTTAAATTGTTCTTAAAAGGCCGCACGGCAAAATAAGCGCCGATTTCTGATAAAAATGCGGCGGCTGTATGCCGCCTGCGCTTTTGTGAATGAGTGTTTAACGAGATTTTTGCGGCGGTGTGCCAAACGCGTGCGCCGAGCGTGTTTCTTGTGAATGAGTGTCGGCTGCGCTGTTGCGGCTGTGAGCCGAGCGTATTTTTTGCGACTTTGCTTTTGTGGCTGTGCGATAATTGTTAAAAATATATCGATATATTGGTAATTATATTCAGTTTTTGTATATTTCACACAAAATTCATAAAAAACACTTGACAATGTTCTGTCCGCGTGTTAATATAAAATAACCCAAAAGGGTAGTAATGTTATTTCACGCGGCGGGAAAGCTGCAATTTAATAGCACATAAAAAGGACGGAATTTCGGCAGTATCACTGTTGTATTCGTCCTTTTTTGCTGCCTTTTTTATTTGTTGCTGGCAATGCGTTTATGGTTTTTTATAAGCAGTTTCGCCGCCGTAGCGGGAGACCGCGTTTTGATGTGCCGCGGTTTGTGTTGTGCTACGGGTGCGTTGTGTTGCGGGGCGTTGTGCCGTGAGTGCGGACAATGTAAACTATATAATATGTTTGACTTTTTTTCGTTGGCGCGGTAAAATTTAACCGAAAAATAAAAAACTTTAAGCAAGGTGGAATTATGAAAGTTTTGATGCTCAATGGAAGCCCTCATAAGAGCGGCTGCGTTTACACCGCTCTTTCGGTAATTGCCGAAGAGCTTAAAAATCAGGGCGTGGACAGCGAAATCGTATGGCTTGGCAACGGTCCCGTCCGCGGCTGCATAGGCTGTGGCGGCTGTCGTAAAAACGACAAGTACAGATGTGTGTTCGGCGACGACGGTGTTGCTGAAATTGCCGAAAAAATGAAGGTCGCCGACGGCTACATCATAGGAGCAGCCGTTCACTATGCCTCGCCCAACGGTGCTATAATTGCCGCTCTGGACAGAATTTTTTATTCGGCAGGCAAGTATCTTGCATACAAACCCATAGCTTCTGTTGTATCTGCGCGTCGCGCAGGCACTACTGCATCTTACGACGTTCTCAACAAGTATTGCGGCATAAATAATATGATAATGGTGCCCTCGTCATACTGGAATATGGTGCACGGCAACACGCCCGAAGAGGTTATGCAGGATAAAGAGGGCATATCGGTTATGCGCGCAATAGGTTCGAACATGGCCTGGATTTTAAAGCTGCTCGCCTCGGCAAAGGGAACGGAGCTTGAAAAACCCGTTGCCATACCCAAAGAAAAGACAAACTTTATAAGATAAATTTTAAAGGTTTTTAAAGCAAATAAGGTTCTGAATTAAAGAAGCGCCGCAGCG
>DVNE01000059.1 GCA_018714625.1 Candidatus Coproplasma excrementigallinarum | reverse complement strand
AGCCGCGGGCTGCGCCCTTTTTCATAGCTCTTATTTTATATTCTGTTTAATACCGAGCATTGCCTGCATTTATTTGATTATTGCGCGTGCGCAGTACGGCAGTTTTGCCGCGCTGCGCACGCATTATATCCGCAATAGTTGGGGCATATTCCCGCACCAATTTTATAAATCAATGATAATTATTTGCGCTGTGCAGCAAGGATTTTTTCGAACACTACACCGTAAAAATGTTCCTGCGGAGTGGCGCGCAGACAGTCCTTTACAAAGGACGAAGCTTTCATTGCCGCCGACCTGAGCGACGCGCCGCCAAGATATTCCGCAGTAAATACAGAGGCAAATATATCGCCCGTGCCGTGCTTGCTCACGGGCAGTTTTTCGCCCATGGTATAGCTTATCTTTTCGCCGTCGCTGCATATAGCCTCGCCAATGCAACCGTCAAGCTCCACTCCCGTCACCACTGCCGTCGCATCTGTAAGCGCTCTGAGTTTGGCAACAACCTCTTCCACAAATGCATAGTCATAGGAGGCGCGCCAGGGCGTACCCGTAAGATAGCAGGCCTCGGTCAGGTTGGGAAGTATTATGTCCGCCCTGCGTATGAGGTGCGCCATACCCTTCACATACTCCATATCGAACCCGCCGTAGAGTTTGCCGTTGTCGGCGAATACGGGGTCAATGACTATCAGTTTATTATCAGCGGAAAACATATCGAACGCCCTCTCTGCGGCGTCCATGAGCGGCGCTTTGCCGAGGTAACCCAAAAGAAATGCGTCGAACTTAAAGCCGTTCTCCTTCCAGACGGAATATATGTTTTCCACCTCGGGCGTGAGGTCGAGGTAGCTCCACTTTTTGAACATCGTATGGTTAGAGAGCACCGCCGTAGGTAGAACGCAGGTTTCAAAACCGTAGGCGGAGAGTATGGGCAGGGCAACTGTGAGCGAGCACTGCCCAACGCAGGAAAGGTCCTGAATTGTAAGAATTTTTTTATCCATAATTACACCTTTTAATGTAAAATTCAACGAAGTTAATGCCGCAAAATCTTCGGCACAGACAGCCGCACGAAATAAAATTTTGCCATACGGATATAAATTTAAAACACTACCTAACATTATAGCCCAATCTGATATTAATGTAATAACCAATTTAAAATAATTTGATAATACCAGATTACATTCTTACGCCAACAGACGCATTTTTTATTATTGAGTATTTATATATAGTTTTAACGCATATCAAAACATAAAATACAGGTATTTGACATATAAAAGGCATAGCTTTATAATCAAATAAAAAAGGGAAAAGAAAATGCGTTTAATAAAGCTGCTTGCTGTATGCCTTGCCGCCGCGTGCATATGCACGATTGCCTCGTGTGCGGGCGGACAAACTTCAGAAAACAACCCTCCGCACAGCGGCGATATTTCAACCCCGGGTGGCGATACCACAACCCAGGGTGGCGATACCACAACCCCGGGCGAAGATGCTACAACACCAGGCGAAGATACTACAACGCCCGACGACGATACTGTTACCCCCGAGCTGCCCGAAGAGAACCAAGACGAGGAAAATACGGTGATTTCAATGTATATTTACATAAACGGAAACAGCTTAGAGGCAGAACTTGCTGAAAACTCCGCCACGCAGGCGCTTGTTGAAATACTTGAGGAGCGCGACATTATATACACCGCCCGCGATTACGGCGGTTTTGAAAAAGTTGGCGATACCGGAATTGACTTCCCCACGCAGAACGAGCGCATCACCACCACCGTTGGAGACATTATGCTGTATAATGGCAGTCAGATAGTAATTTTTTACGGACAAAACACCTGGTCTTATATCCGCCTCGGCAGGATTAAAGGCTACTCCGCTGACAGTCTGCGCCAGCTCTTGGGCAACGGAAATAAAGAGGTGCGCTTAAGCCTTGAATAAAAAAATTTAAGCGCCTGTATTATAGCTGTTTTAAGCTATAAACCGCACATTTAAAACGTCTCTGTCCGCGCATTTAAAACGCCTCTGTAAACCTGATGCAATATAATTGTAAAAAGCTAAAATTTTACTAATTTATTACAAATTTGTGCTTAATTTTTTGCAACTTTGCGCTATACTATCATCGATGCGTGGGCAAGGGAAACCCCTCAGGCAACCTTTACCCGATTTATATCCTTTTTTTCTCCCCGCAAGGCCGCCGAAACTGGCGGCCTTGCGGCTTTTTGTTATAAACACACCTGCAGAATATCACCCTGTATTTTTAATTTTTACATACCAATTAAAAAATAATTTTGTTCCCCACACCAGAGCCGAAGGCCGCCGAAACTGGCGGCCTTCGGCTTTTTTATTGCGGCTTTTTTGTTGTATCCCCCCTGCGGATTTCTGTTGTACCCCTCCTGTATAAATACCTTTCCCCCCTCTGCTGCTGCGCCATTACAAACTTTTTAAGTTCGGCCGACAGATATTTTTGCAAAAATCAGCCCTCGGACAAGCCGAGGGCTCAAACTCATTTTAAATAAAGCATTGTGTGCCATAAATCGGCCGCACGCCGCTTGCATATCTTACGCTTCTATCTTGGTAAAGCCAAAGGCGTTCACATCAAAGAGCCCCTTATCGGTGAGGCGCAGTTCGGGGAGAACGGCGAGTGCAAGGAAGGAAAGCGTCATAAATGCGTCAAAGTCGCGGCATACACCTGCATCATACGCCTTTTGGGAAAGCTCGGCGAGGAGCGCCACATGCTTTTCTGCGGGCGCGCTTGTCATAAGCCCCGCAATATCCAGCGGCACAGAGCTTACCTTTCCGCCGAGCGAAAGTGCCATTCCGCCGCCTATACGCTCAAGCTCTTTCACTGCGGCCGCCATATCGGCATTATTGTCGCCGATTACTATTATATTGTGGCTGTCGTGAGCGACTGAAGTTGCCGCCGCGCCACCCTTAAGGCCGTACCCCTTAACGAGCCCCAGCCCTATATTGCCAGTTGCAAAGTGCCTTTCCACAACGGCAAGCTTTAAAAGGTCAGTTCCGCCGAGGCAGACATCTTCGCCATCGCTCTTCACATCGACGACGGCATTTTTTGTTACAAGGCTGCGCGGTATAAGCTCTATCGCGTGCGCGCGTGCGTCATTAATTTTTAATTTAAAGCTGTCCGCAGAAATCGGCGCAATTTTTACCGTACTTCTGACGGCTGCAGGCACGCTTGTTTTGCTCTTGAATAAGGCAACGCCGTCCTTTGCCACCAACTTTCCGCCCTTGAAAACGGCCTTGCAGTTAAAGTTTTTAAGGTCGTCAAAGATTGCCATATCGGCATCATAGCCGGGCGCAATCGCGCCTTTACCCTTAAGGCCGTAGCACTCCGCGGCGTTCAGCGTGCACATAACGGCGGCTATCTCTCCCTTTATTCCGCAACCTACCGCAACGCGCAGCGCGTTATCTATATGCCCCGATGCGGCGAGGTCGTCGGCGTGCCTGTCGTCCGTACAGATGGCAAATCTCCTGAAGTTATTGTTATTTATAGCGGGAGCAATTCTGGAAAGGTCGTGCGAGGCTGAACCTTCGCGCAGAAGGATATACATACCGTTGGCAAGCTTTTCCTCGGCCTCCTCGGGCGTGGCGCACTCGTGGTCCGTTCTGACCCCTGCGACGAGATAGGAATTGAGCTCCTTGCCGCGCATGGAAGGCGCGTGACCATCGGCAACTTTATTGCACATCTTTGCCGCCAGAACCTTTGCAAGAGCCTCGCTGCCGCCTGCGGCTACGGCGGGATAGTTCATCATCTCGCCAAGCCCGAAAAATCCGTCACCTTTCAGCGCCTCAAGCGTATCCTTTGCGGTGAGGATTGCGCCGCTCGTTTCAAAGGGCGTTGCAGGCACGCACGAAGGAAGCATCAGCTTTACATCGAGCGGAGTATCCGCAGCGGCGGCACGCATATAGTCCGCGCCTGCAAACGAGCAGACGTTTACAATTTCGTGCGGGTCGGCAATGACGAGCGTAGTTCCGTGCGGAACGGCAAGACAGGCAAAATTTTCGGGAGAGAGCTGAGAGCTTTCTATGTGCACGTGCGAATCAATGAGCCCGGGCGTAACTATCGCGCCCTTCGCATCGAACTGCTCCTCCCCATCATATTGGCCTATGCCCACTATCTTACCGTCGCAGATTGCAATATCTCCGCTGCGAACGACGGCAGAGAACACGTCGAGATAGCGCGCGTTTTTAATTACGAGGTCTGCCTTGGCCCTGCCGCCGGCAACGTCTGCCGCCCTGCGGGCGGCGTTCAAGCTTTCTGAAAAGTCCGCCATAAAATTCTCCGTTAAGTTTATTTTATATGTTATTAAGATTATACACCCAAAAAATCTCTCCGTCAAGGCGCAATCGGCAAAGTCTGCGCAAACTACCATGCCGAAAAACTTTAAACTGTTAAGGCACAAAAACAATATACCAGAATTTTTGGAAGGCCAAAAACCACGCTCAAAGCAAAAATTCTACATACCTTAAAAATGTTAAAAATTTTGATTTGTGAAATATTTTAACATTTTTAAATAAAGTTAAGGTTATATTAACATATTTTTTAGGTACTATCATAGAATAATGTTATAAAATAACATATTTAAAATTTTTAAAATTTTTAAAATTGTTATTGACTAACAAATAGGGTGGTGCTAAACTGTAAGCGAAATCAGGAAGGAAACTGATTGAAACAAGAAAGCAAAAACTCAATAAAGGAGGTTTGGATTATGGAAGCACACTGTTTTATATGCGATTTGAAGAGCCGCCGGAGTAGATGCAGAATATAGTTACTGCGGCCTGAGGCAGGCCTTAAAATAGCATAAAGCATTGCCGCGCGGGCAAACGTGCGGCAATGAAGAGATAAACCACCCACACAACACAAGATTACACGAAAAGGGCAAGGAAGCCCGCAAAAAAGTTAAAAGGAGAAAAAATATGTTTATCGCAAAATTACTCGGAAAAACTTACAGCAACTTTGAACGCAGGATGTATACAAACACCTACGGACTTATGACGAGTGCGCGCTACTATCTTGCGCTTGCAAACCTTAAGTAAGCTAAAATTTAAAATAACCAATTCGCACGCAATACTGATTTTTAATTTAAAATCAGAGTACGGCGCAAGCCGTATAAATTGCATCCTCCAAGTTGTAAAAGATCCGCTATGGTGCAGTATGTACCATAGCGGATTTTTTTTACATTGACAAGCTTATCTAAAATCAACCACAAACATATATACAATCCTGAACCACACAGCAATAGGGCTGCATGTCTTTTTCTTTTAGTCTCCCCTCCGTCTTTATTAAAGCCAACTTAAAGCTATATTGCAAGTTTTATTTGTATTTATTTTTAAGTAATTACAAGTTTTATTTGTAAAATATTAAATAAATTTCAAGTTTACATATCAATATTTATATAACTGATAAATCAAGCGCTTCAGCTTTGGCAAGCGTTACACCCGAATAGTTTACAACCACCGTCTTTTCGAACCCTGCGGCGGGCAGAATGAGGTAGTCTGAAAGAGTGCGCACCCTTATGTCTGCACCCGCCGCCATCTCCTTTATCTGCCCGTCTGTTTGGGCTGCGGGGAACTTTACCGTAAAGTGCAGCCCTCCGCCGCTGTCCTGTATTATATGTTCATACTTCAGAGAGGAGAGTTTTTTAAAAAGCACCTCTCGCACGCCTCGGTAATAATTTTTAAGTCTGCTCAGGTGTCTTTCAAACCCGCCGCCTGAAATCATTCTTGCAAGCGCCTTCTGTTCAAACAGCGGCACGGCAGAAGAGTTGTGCCCGAAGAGCTCGGTATATCGTTTATACAGCGACTGCGGCAGAACCATATAACCCATACGCATAGAGGGCGCAAGCGTCTTTGAAAAGGTGTTGACATAGATAACCCGTTCAGGAGCGAGGGCGTACATGCTCTGCAACGGCTTTCCGTAAAGGCGGAACTCGCTGTCGTAATCGTCCTCCACAACATATCCGTCCCTCTTCTGTACTGCGCTTATTATGCGGGCACGCGCCGCGGCAGGCATTACGGCACCCGTCGGGTACTGATGCGCAGGCGAAATATGCACTACGCTCGCCCCGCTTTGCTCCACATCTGCGGCAGAAACACCCTCGCGGCCGACGGGCAAAAGGGTACAGCGCGCGCCATTCAGCGTGTAGCTATCGTAAATTTTTCTGTAACAGGGATTTTCTGCGGCAAATAATTTCTCCCGCCCGACGAGCTGCACTATAACACCGTACAACTGCTCTGCGCCCGCACCGATTATTATGCGCTCGGGGTCGGCATACAGTCCGCGCGCACGATACAGATAGTCAGAAATCGCCCCGCGCAGCTCGGCATCTCCCGCGGAGGGCACTCTCTCCAGCAAGTGTTCGCCGCAGTCAGAGAGCACCTCGCGCAACAGCCGCGCCCAGCTTGAAAAAGGAAAGAGTTCGGCGGGCGTACTGCCGCTTACAAAGTCCGTGCCGACCTGCTTTTTTTTCTCCTCGTAAGGCCGCAGGGCAGGTTCTGGCTGTTCACGATAGTCAAGTTCCACCTTGCATACATAATAGCCGCTGCGCTCCCTGGAGGATATATAGCCTTCGGCGAGCAACTGGTCGAAAGCCGTCTGCACGGTGACTACGCTCACGCCGAGTTCGGCAGCAAGCGTGCGCTTAGAGGGCAGTTTTTCGCCGGATTTTAGTTTGCCGCGCAAAATATCTCTGCGCAGATTTTCATACAGAGTGTAGTATTTATTTTTGCCGCTCAAATCATACGGATACACATTTCACCTTCTGATATTATCTTTAAGCATATTTTTTATATAATCAATAATACCAAACGCAAGCCGTCAAGTCAACTTCAAAAAAATGTTTGTTTTTTAATAAACAAAAGTGCAAGACCGCCACGCTGCAAATATATAAGTAGCGACTGCAGTCGACATATTTAATATGCCCTAAATTTACAAAAGGCTGGCGCGCGGATTTCTCCGCGCGCCAGCCTCTATAAATACATAACAATATTGTTACTCCACATAACAGCTTATCAATGCCTTGCCATTGACAAAAAAACATAAACTGCACTATCAATCAAAATATCATGCCGCAACAAGCCCAGCTATAAATCCCCGCAGTAAATACGGACAAAAGCGGAAACACAAAGCTCAATCAGCTATGCCTAGCAATTGCCTGAACTTCTGCTCGTCTATTATCTCTATGCCGAGTTTTTTTGCCTTGTCAAGCTTAGAGCCTGCGGCCTCGCCCGCAAGCACAAGGTCGGTCTTTGAGGTCACCGAGGACTGGCAGGTTCCGCCGTTTGCCTCTATCAGCGCCTGCGCCTCGCTGCGCTTGTACGTGGGCAGAGTGCCCGTAAGCACCACGAATTTACCCGCAAACACGCCGTCTTCAGCTACTTTTTTAGATTTTAGGGTGATAAACGAAAGCAACCTTGCAAGTTCGGCGCTGTTGTCGCCGTCTTTGAACCAGTTCACAATCGTATCCGCTGTGACGTCGCCTATATTGTCGAGGGCAAGCAGCGCCTCTCTGTCAGCCTCGGCAAGCGAGGCCATACTGCCGAAAGCGTGCGCGAGGTCTGCCGCGGCAACCTTGCCTACGCCGTCTATGCCAAGCGCAAATATAAATCTTTCGGGCGGAATTACCCTGCTCTTTTCAATGGAATTAAGCAGGTTTTCAGCCTTTTTATCCTTGAACCCTTCCAGCTCCAAAAACTTATCCTTTGTTAGTGAATACAGCTCAGAGGCATACTTCAGCCCGAACTTATCGTGCAACAATTCGGCAGTTTTTTCCGAAAAGCCCTCTATATCCATCGCATCCTTGCAGGCAAAGTGTGCAAGTCTTGCGACAATCCTCGGGCGGCAGTCCTTATTGGGACAGAATATGTTTGCGCCCACCTCCGAAAGAGGCGTACCACAGAACGGGCAGACGGTGGGTTTGGGGATATCGCAACTGCCTTCGGTGTGCTCAACCGTGCCGAGTATCTCGGGGATGACCTCATTGGAGCGGCGGATAAGCACTTTACTGCCCGACTTTACACCCTTGCGCATTATATCGCCGTAGTTGTTGAGCGTAGCCTTGCGCACGGTTACTCCGGCAAGCTCCACGGGCTCGAGCTCGGCAAGCGGCGTAAGTTTACCCGTTCGCCCGACCTGCCAGCGCACTTTGCGTACCGTGGTTATGCACTCCTCCGCCTCGAATTTGTAGGCTATCGCCCAGCGCGGGAATTTATCGGTACTGCCAAGCACGGCGCGCGCGGCCATATCGTTGAGCTTTATAACCGCACCGTCGGTCAGAACGTCTATGTTTCTTCTGCCAACCTCTATCTCGTCTATGGCAGCAAGCACCTCATCCTCGGTTTTGCACAGTCTGCGGAAGGGAAACACTTTAAAACCCTCATTCTGCAGCCATTCAAAGCAGGCCTCCTGAGTTGCAGGCAGGTCGCTATCCATATAATTTATATCGTAAAAATATATATCAGGTCTGCGCTTTGCCGTGACGGCGGGGTCGAGGTTTCGTATTGCGCCCGCGGCCGCGTTGCGCGCGTTTTTGAGCGGCTCTGCCGCCGTCTTATTGTAGTTTTCAAGCACGCTCAGGCGGATTACCGCCTCGCCCTTTACTTCCACCGTACCGGTATAGGAAATTCTGAGCGGAAAAGTTCTTATTGTAAGGCACTGCGCGGTGACATCTTCACCCACAACACCGTTGCCGCGCGTAGTTGCGCGCACAAACACGCCGCCCGAATAGGTAAGGCACATAGTAAGCCCGTCAAACTTATATTCAACGGTAAACTCGGGGTTGGGAACAACCTTTTTTACGCGCGTAAAAAAGGCGGAAAGCTCGTCCTCCGTCACCGCCTTGTCAAGGCTGTACAGCCTTGCAATATGCTCGTGCCGTTCAAAGGCCTTCAACGGCTCGCCGCCTACCCTGCGCGTAGGGCTTTCGGGCAGCACTTCGCCTGTCTGCTCCTCAAGCTTTTTCAGTTCGTCATAATACTTATCGTACTCGCTGTCCGGCACGGAAGGATTATCCAAAACATAGTACTCATACGCCCACTTATTCAGCTTTTCAACAAGTTCATGAATTCTGTCCATATTTTTACCAAAATATATGTTAGTTGCGGCATATTGCCGCACCAATTAAAAATTAAAGCAGACTTGCGAGAAAAATCAATCACTCAAAAGCTCCGTCAGCGGAGCAATGAATTTCAAGCTACAAAAAACCAACACGGCAAGGGTGTCAGCC
The DNA here is from genome assembly GCA_018714625.1 of Candidatus Coproplasma excrementigallinarum. Taxonomy (GTDB): domain Bacteria; phylum Bacillota; class Clostridia; order Christensenellales; family Borkfalkiaceae; genus Coproplasma; species Coproplasma excrementigallinarum. The sequence continues at coordinate 16,259 of DVNE01000059.1, read as the reverse complement.
GATTATAGTGAGCGGCGCAAGCGACGCCGAAAGCTCCTTAATTCCCTGGCCTTCAAAGGCGACATTTATCACGCTGCCGCCGTTCCTTATTGCGACTACCGTGCCGTTGCCGAATTTGGCGTGGCGCACCTTTGTGCCCACTTTATACTTGCCCTGCGCCGCACCGCCCGCAGGCTTTTTGGCCGAGCCGAACGCGCCCGAACCTACCCCTCCGAAGGAGAAGGAGCTTGCAGGGCTTGCATACCCGGACGAACCTGAAATGTTTGAGGAGCTGTCGGCAAAATCGTCGTCGGAGGAATACAGCGAGCGGGAATATCCCCTGTCCTCGCGCCGTTCGCGGCCGTAGTCGTCGCGTCCGCGGCCGTAGCCGTCTGAACCGTAACGCTGGGAATAGGCCTGTCCGTTGCCGTAGTCCTGACGACGGCCGTAAAAATCGCCGTCGTAGCGCGCACCGTAATCGTACTTGTTGCCTGCATAAACGGGCGTATCCTTTATACCGAGCGGCACTGCCAGCTCCTTTAAAAAGCGCGACATTGCAGTGCGCTCGCGCCGTCCGTAGAGGTTGCGCTCCTTGGCGCGCGTAAAATACAGTCTTTCGCGCGCACGCGTTATGGCTACATACATCAGCCTGCGCTCCTCTTCAAGCTCCCTGCCCTCGCTCTCGGCGCGGGAGGACGGCATAATTCCGTCTTCCAGCCCCGCAATGAACACGGCGCGGAACTCCAGTCCCTTTACGGCGTGTATGGTGGCAAGCGTGACATAGTTGCTCTCATCCATCTCGTCGGTATCAGAATAGAGCGTGACCTGGCTGAGGTATTCGCTGAGCGTAGAATTGGGATTGAGGCGGGAGAAATCGTCGACGGAGGCAATGTACTCGTCGATATTGGCAAGGTCGTTTTCGTCCTCGCAGCTATCGCGTAGGCTTGTGCAATCTATCACCTCACGCACAAACTGGTTGACGGGCGTTTCAAGCGAGCGTATAACCAGATCTTTTATGACAGCGCCGAAATCTTTGAGCTTGCTCTTCATTCCCGAATTGACGGGCAGCTCTTCGCAGTCGAGCACAGAGTCGTACAGAGAAAGGCCGTTCTGAGCGGCGTATTCCTCCATCGCCTCCATAGTGCGCCCGCCTATGCCACGTTTGGGCACATTGATTATTCTTGTAAGCGCCTCGGAATCGTATGGGTTGGCTATAAGACGCAGGTAGGCAAGGATATCCTTTATCTCTTTGCGCTCAAAAAACTTCAGACCGCCGAACACCTTATAAGGTATATTGTATTTGGTGAACTCCTGCTCGAACGAGCGCGTAAGCGCGTTCACCCTCATAAGTATGGCAAAATCGGAATATCGGTATTTGCCCGTCGCCACAAGCCCGGTTATCGTGCGCGCGGCAAAGAGCGCCTCTGAAAGCTCGTCCTCGGCGGCATAATACTGCGGCTTTTCGCCCTCGCCCGCGTCCGTCCACAGCGTCTTGCCTCGACGGCCGGCGTTGTTCTTTATTATCTCGTTGGCGAGCTTCAAAATTGCGTTCGTTGAGCGATAGTTGCGCTCCAATTTATAAATTTTGGCGTTCGGGAAATCTCTGTCGAACTGAAGAATGTTCTCTATTTCCGCACCGCGCCAGCCGTAAATCGACTGGTCGTCGTCGCCGACGCAGAACAGATTGCCGTGTACCTTTGTAAGCATTTTTACAATATCGTACTGCACGGCGTTTGTGTCCTGAAACTCGTCCACGAGGGTATATTTGAACCTGTCCGAAAGATATTCGCACACCTCTGGATTGGCGCGCAGCAGGCGGCGCACATACAGGAGAAGGTCGTCGAAGTCGAGCGCATTATTCTCTTTCAGATGCTTTTCGTACTGCACGTAGACGCGCATATAGTCTTCGATATGATTTTCGTGAGCGTGCTGGCGTGCGTACTGGTCTGGCTCCAGGCCGAGCATCTTTGCATTGCCTATGTGGAACTTTGCGTTTTTGAGCATCTTATCGTCGTCAAAGTCGAGCTCTTTAAGGCATTTTTTAATTATGTTTTTGCGCTCCGTTTCGCTGTAAATGGAAAAGTCGGGCTTGATGCCCGCCTCGTCGGTATAGCGGCGGAGTATGCGCACGCACATGGAGTGTATGGTGCATATCCACATATCCGATACATCGCCGCAGATAAGGCGCACCCTCTCCTTCATTTCGGCGGCGGCCTTGTTGGTAAAGGTTATGGCGAGTATCTGCCTGGGTGAGGCCAGACCTTCGCGCAGTATGTATGCAATGCGCGAGGTGAGAACGCGCGTTTTGCCGCTGCCTGCACCTGCAAGCACCAGCACGGCACCCTCGGTATCTTTTACCGGTTTGATTTGTTCAGGGTTGAGTTTATCCAATAATTTGTCCATTTGAATATATTATACCACAGCGCCGCAAAAATTACAATTATTGGCGGTTACAGAATGGGCGGCGGGCGCAAAAAATTTGCACCCGCCGCCGCTTTAAAAATTACACCTTACCACGCCCGTGCAATCAAAGCCCGAGCGACTTTTCCCTGCGGTAGCGCTCGAGTGCGGCAAGGTATTTTGTGGACAGCTCGAGGTTATACCTCTGCTTTTCCTCGTAGGAAAGAGCGTTGTAATACTCTCTGTCCGTCAGTCTGCCGATGGCGTCCGATACCTCGCCGTAACAATCGAGCATGGCCTTGACCTTAAGGTAGAACTTGTCCTCCGCCTCGCCCTTGATTTCGCGGCGGACGGTAACCCCGATGTATTTTTTGACTTTGCTTTGGTTGAGACCAAGATTTTTCGCCTGTATTTCGCCCTGCTCGAGATTGGTTTTGCAGTTTTCCCAGAAGTTATTTTTCAGCCTTTGTTTTGCCTGACGTGCAAGCGATTTAATCGTTTCCATAATAACTCCTTTTGCGCCAAAAAGCGACTTTCAGATAAAAAGAAAAAGCCCAGCCGACCTTACGTCAGCCAGACCTTTCGGGCTTAGTTTTTATTGCGTTTTCTTGCGGCCTCGGCCTTCTTGCGCCTCTTAACCGAAGGGGATTCGTAAAATTCCTTCCTTCTGAGGTCGCCGATTATGCCGTCGCGCGAGCACTTTCTTTTGAACCTTTTGATAGCGCTCTCTACTGATTCGTTTTCGCCGACTCTTATGGTAGACATGCCTTTCAACCCTCCTTCGCCGCAGCACTTATTTGCGTTGAACTATCTTTCAAGCTTTTGTATTATAGCAAAAAATTTTGCGCGATGTCAAACATTTTTTAACCAAAACGCAAGATTTTTGCCATTTTTAAGCCACTATACCGCTCTGCGCCCCGCGCATAAAAGCATATGCGGCGCGCAATCAGGAGTAAAAACCTGCAAGCGATGCGATTGCATTTATGACTATGCCAGTCACAACGCTTATTATATATATCGCCACAACAAGCAGTATGTTGCGCTTTATTTTCTTGCCGTTTTTTAATAGCACCACAAACCCCAGTCCTGCGTTTGCGCACAGCCCCGCAACACAACTGCCGAAGGTCATCAGATTGCCTATATAGGTCTGCGTTATCACCACGCTCGAGGCGCAGTTGGGTATAAGACCAATGGCCGCCGTAATAAGCGGCTGCAGGTACGGCCCGCCTATTATTAAGGATGAGATTGCATCCTCTCCGCCCACCGCCTCTATTATAAAGCCAAGCACCACATTGACTATAAATATATAGAGCGTTATCTTGAGCGAATGAATGAGCGGGTCTACAAGATATACCTTGAGCTGAGTTTTTCCGTCGTGCTCGCGTCCGCAGGAAAAGCCGTGAACGTCGTTTTCCTTGAGCGGCATTATAGAGAGTTTTTCCTGCGGGAGAATGAGGTTCGCGCCGTAGCCGACGGCAACCGCCACTACAAGCTTTACGGCGATTACAGGCACCACCATGCCCGCCTTAGAGCCTTCGGACAGCAGCAGAATGAGCGCCTCGTCAGAAGTTGCCAAAAAAACGGCAAGCAGAGTGCCCGTGCGTATGAGCCCCTTATCGTAGAGCTTTGCCGCCATTACGGAAAAGCCGCACTGCGGTATAATTCCCGTCGCTGCTCCTATCAGCGGGGCAAGCTCACCCTGCAATCTGTTGTGATCCTTTATGAACGAAGCTCTTTGTTCGAGCAGTTCAATAAGCACATAGATTACAAAGATGAACGGGAATATTTTAAGCGTATCCAAAAGCGCGTCTAAAAAAACTTCCCACATAACCCAATAAAAATTTCCGTCACTCCTTAAACTTTAAAACGGCGTTCTGTGCCGATGCGCCGCTTTACATATTATTATATCCCTTCAAGGCTGAAGGCAAACGGCGACGGATAAAAAATTTAAGATAAAATTCCAACCGCAAAAAATTTGTATGCCGCGGAAACTTTCGCGGCATACGGCTAAAAAACAAAATCAGATTTACCTGCGAGCGGCGCGCAGGAAAAGTTATTTCTTTTTCTTATTTTCCGCCTTGGGCTCGAGCGCCTTTTTGCGCGCCTCCATCTCACCCTTTGCAGGCGGAACATAGTCGGCCTCGGAATTGTTTGCGCAGGGAATATATCCTCCGTCGCGCGAAAGAAGAGTGAGCTGAGTTTCCTCGTCAAAGAGATACAGATGCGAAAGGTCGGCGCAGAGCTTTACCGCAGCGCCCTTTTCAGGTTTTTCCATAAACAGCTCAAGGCTTACATTTTTGGAAATTGTAACTTCGGCGAGTTTTCCAGCCTCGGTCTCTTCAAATGCGCTCACCGTGCCCTCGAACTGAGCGCCGTCTGCGCCTACAGATATATCTTCGGGGCGTATGCCTGCAATAATCTTTCTGCCTGTGCCTATATACTCGTCCTTATTCTGCCAGCGTGCAACAATGCTTTCGGGTACTGCAAATTTTTTACCGTCGTATACAATCTTGACGCAGCCGTCCTCTTCAACCGCCTCGGCGCCGCGTATGAAGTTGATTGTAGGACTGCCCACAAAGAACGCAACATATGCGTTGGCGGGGTAGTCGTAGAGGTTGCGGGGCGTATCCACCTGCTGAATGAAGCCGTCGCAGAGAATTACTATACGGTTGGCCATGCTCATAGCCTCGGAAATGCTCTTTGTGGCATATATGAAAGTGCCCTTCACGCGAGCCTGCAGGTTGACAAAGACATTGCGCATCTCATTGCGCAGTTTATCGTCGAGGCCGGCTATGGGGTCGTCGAAGAGATAGAGCTTGGGTTCGCGCACCATCGCCCTGGCATAGCACGCAAGCAGGCGTTGAGCCGCCGTTATGGTCTTGGGCTTGCGCTGAAGGACGTCGCTCAGCCCGAGTATCTCCGCCGCAGCGTTTACCCTCTGCTGGGAAACTGCCGCGGGAACGTTGCGTATTTTAAGGCCGTAGGCTATGTTCTCCGCCACCGTCACCGACTGGTTGAGCGTGTTGCCCGCAAATATCACGGCAACATCGCGCTCCTTGGAACTCATATCGTTAACGAGCTTATCGCCGATATAGATATCGCCCGAAGTGGCGTCCTCCAGACCCGCAATTACGCGGATGAGTGTAGATTTGCCCGAACCAGCGCCGCCGGTCACGGCTATGAATTCGCCGTCAGACGAAGTGAGGTTTATATCGAACAGGGCTGCTTTGCCCGAGGGGTAGACCTTATTTACCCCGACAAGTTTTAAATTTGCCATTTAATGCACCTTTACAGCGCGGCTTTCCTCGCCGCACCAAAAATTTTTTAAAGTACCGCAAAATGCGGCGGCATAGCATACAGGGCTACGCCCCATAAAATATTTCCATTCTATAATAGCACAATCGGCCGACCTTTTCAATTAAAACTGCGCACAATTTTTCAGCTTGTACAAAAATATACTCAAACTTAAGCTTTTTAAAGCCGTTCAACAAAAATGCCGCATTTAATTGTAAATTGCGATGTAACGCGCTATAATGGAGATATGAACCGAGTTGACTTTGATAAACTTATGCAGAAAGAGACGGAAAAGCTCGGCGGGAATAAGGCAAGACTGCTCATTCACAGTTGTTGCGCGCCCTGCTCCTCCGCCTGCCTTGAAAGGCTGAAAGATTATTTTGATATAACGGTGCTCTACTACAACCCCAACATAGAGGACGGCGAATACGAGGTGCGCAAGGCCGAGCAGATACGCTTCCTTAAAGAGACTGGCTGGGCGGAGATACTCGACTGCGACCACGAGACAGAAAAGTTTTACCAGGCCGTCAAGGGACTGGAGAACTGTCCCGAGGGCGGAGCGCGCTGTGCGGTATGCTATCGTCTGAGGATAGAGCGCACGGCGGAAGAGGCCGAGCGGCTTGGCTTTGACTACTTTGCCACTACTCTCACCGTAAGTCCGCTGAAGTCTGCGTATGTGATAAACGCCATTGGCGAGGAATGTGCAAAGGGCAAGAGCGCAAAGTGGCTTTACAGCGACTTTAAAAAACGCGGAGGTTATCTGCGGAGCTGCGAACTATCGCGCGAGCACGGGCTGTACCGTCAGAACTACTGCGGCTGCGAATTTTCGCGCAGGGCGCGCCAGGATAAACAGAACTGATTTTTATTTTCGCTGGCAGGCTCTTATTTTCGTGCGCGTTTAGTCTTTTTTTCAAAAGCCTATGCAAAATATTTTATATCGTGCCACACGCTTATCTTTTTTTGCATAAACAAAATTTAAATCGCCGCACGCTGTTATTGTGAGCCGCACACCAGCACAACACACAATACCCGTTTTACAAAGGCGCGCAACTTTTACATAGAAGACGCAAATCCTTTTCCAAAATTTACAGTTGAAAAATTGCTGAACCTGTGTTATACTGTAAATGAATAAAAAACAACTTTCGCCAACAGCGGCAGAAAGTCGCGCTACAAAAAGCAGTTTTTTAAGTAAAAATTTAAATTGGACGGCACATATGCCTCAACTATTGCAAAAATTCAGTTTTTAATTTTTGCTCGCACCCACTAAATGAGCGCGCAGCAGCTTAAAATACTGCACAGTCAAACACCTATTAACAAGGAAAAAATTATGGACATTAACCGCTATTATCCCTCGTACATAATCAAAAAGAAGCACCTTATAGGTCTTTCGGACTACTCCACCGAAGAAATTTTTGAGATGTTGTACGCCACTAAGGCACTTAAAAGAAAATTTGAGGCGCACGAAGAGACAAACATTCTGCACGGCAAAACGGTTGCGCTGATGTTTGCAGATACATCTTTGCGCACCCGCTCCGCAATCGAAATCGGCGTTCACCAGTTGGGCGGCAGTTGCGTAGACCTGCCTTACAGCGACAGAGATATGCGCGCCGGCGAAAACGTAAAGGACTTTGTAAACGTTATTTCCCGCTACGGCGTGAGCGCGCTGGTTACGCGCGGCATAGAAAAAAAGCTGCTCAACGAATTTACAGACATATCGGCCATGCCCATAATAAATTCGCACAACGAGGACTGTGTACCCATCCAGGCGCTTACAGACCTGTTCACCATATGGGATAAAAAGGGCGAGCTTGCAGGCGTAAAGCTTGCCGTTATAGGCAAGGCCACAAGCGTTGTATCCTCGTTTGTTATAGGCGCGGTAAAGTGCGGCATGGACGTCTCCGTTGCCTGCCCCGCAGGGTACAGATTAAAGCGCGAAAATGTTGAAGCCGCCGAGCAGACGGGCAAAATTTACTTTACCGATAACCCCGTCGAGGCCGTGCGCGACGCCGACGTCGTTTATACCTGCGCATACAGCTACCATACAGAGCCCAAAGAAGAGGAACGCGAGGCGCTTGCACCGTACAGAGTGGACGGTAGCCTTATGTCTTACTCGAAGACCAACTCCATATTCATGCACCCCCTGCCCGCATCGCGTGGACTTGAAGTCACCGCAGACGTTATAGACGGCAAGCGCAGCGTTGTTTACGACCAGGGCGAAAACAGACTGCACGCCGTAAAGGCAATTTTTACGATGCTTGCAAAATAAGTGCGCATTAAGCTTATGTATGCGTTGACTAAACGGGGGCATATATTATATATAGTTATACAAAACCGGACTTAAGCTTTACGAATTGCCTTTCTATGCGAGCAATCTGTAATACTGTAAAAAAAACTGTCAACAATAAAAATTTACAATATAAATTCCGTGCTCAAGCACGGAATTTTTTTATTCAGACTTTGCAATGTCCGGTAAAATTTTTTTATAAAACAACCAGGCAGTAAAAACCTATAAAAAATAAATAGTTGCGGCATATTACCGCACCAATTAATAAATTTTTTATATAATTCATACCGAAAACAGGGCGACTTGAAAGTATAATACTCAACTCAACAACCTGTATTCGATACGCAGACACAAATATGCGCGGGCGCAAAAACACAGTCACATAACAGCAGTCAAAATTCCAGACACATAAAATTTACAAGTGTAAAAACGCACAGTCATATAACAGCAGTCAAAATGCCAGGCACATAAAATGCGCGGGCGCAAAATTGCGCCCGCGCACATCTCAATTAAAATAATCATAAACATCAGACTTCGGGAACACGCACAACGGCACGGAAAATCTTGCGCCCCTCCGCCATAAACTTTGCCTCGTGTTCGGTTACAACATTCCCTTCAAAGGGATGTGCGGCAAGGTCGCGGCACACCTCCTCCACCTTCCAGCCACACTCTTTATAAGAAGATAAAGAGTAGTCGAAGAACTGCTCGTTGTCCGTCTTTTGCCAGAGCTGCGCGCCGCTCTTTAAAAGCGTGCGATAAATTTCCAAAAATCTGGGATTGGTCAGTCGCTGAGCGGCATACCCGAGCTTGGGAAGAGGGTCGGAAAAGTTGAGGTATAGCCTTGAAACGGACGCCTCGGGAATATAGCGCGGCAAAACTTCGGCAGGGCAGTTTATAAAGTGTACATTTTTAAAACCTTCACTCCTTGCCGCCTCGCACGCGGTAATAATGACGTTTGATACCTTTTCAATCGCAATAAAATTAATGTCGGGGTGAAGCCGCGCCATACCCAGCACAAACGCCCCTTTGCCGCAGCCCACTTCCAGATGTACCTCTCCAGCGCTTTTAAAAATTTTGGAATAGTCCAAAAGGTCGCGGAGCTCGGCGGCTTTTTTCATATTCTTTTCTGTAAGGTCGGCATATGTCAACACATCGCTGCACGCAATCAGGCGCGCCTCAAGATTATCTTTTCTGTGCATTCTCATGCCACAATTCTAACAGAAAAAAACGCAGAGCGCAACAATTTACGGTGCGCAATTTGAATTACGGCAGGCATTTTGAGGCCGTCAACAGTTATTTGTGAAAAAACACAAAATTTAGTCATACTTTATTTTTTATATATGCGTTTTACGGGGCGGTCAAGGCTTTATAAAAAACCTGTCGGGTAAAAAATTTTTTAAGGGGGAATAGAAAAATCAATTTTTATATACTGCGAAAAGCCCGCCGCAGTATGATACTACGCGGGATAATTACACAGATAGACGAGCTGTTCCCCCTGTAAGGAGGGAATAAAGCAATGGAACTCTGCGAAATTTTTTCGTACTACGGGGTTGACGCAGCACTCATCTCTTTGGTTAACGCTGCGCTCTGCCTGCTGCTGAAGAAAACTGCCCTGAAAAACAAGCCGAAACTTATAACCGTGCTTGCTTACATTTCGGGCACAATTCTGTATGCCGTTTACGAAAGCTTCAGCCAGGCAAACGCAATGTACGCATTCGAAAACATAGGTTCTGTAACCGAAAACGGAATGACCATAGGCACACTTACCTATCTTTTGTGCGCCGCCATAAATAAGTTTTTGGGCGGAGGAGGCGTTGCAACCGCCTCAGACGGTCTGGAAGAGTTGCTTGCAGGCATTGTTGCAGAAGATAAAAGGCAGGATTGCGCAGATAAAATTATGCAAGCCGCCTTAGAAAAAAGCGGAGAAGAGCTTAAAAATTCGGTGAACGAAATTTTAAACGAGAGAGGAGCCCAGGCAGACGAAATAAGCCTTGCACTGATTGTTTCGACCGCAGAAAAGCTGGCAGAGGCGGCAAAAGAGAGCAACGCCGCAGATAATGCCAACGCCGCGGCTCAGGACGACAGAGCAGAAAATAAGGACGCAAGCGCCGCAGAGTAAAACATCAGCGCTACAACTGAATAAACTTCAAGGGGGTGCGACAGTTTGCCGCACCCCTATATTTTACAAGTTTTATATTTATACAAAATATATAATGTAATGTTTTATATGCATTAATTACTTGTTTTGCACTTATTTATTTGCAATCAACGTACACTTTTTATCACCACGTCATACTGCGTATCCATTTTGGAAAGCACTTCCCCCTTCAGCTTTTTATAAAGTTTATTGTGGTACGCACAGAGCATGCGCTCTGCACCGACAAGGTCGCACGAGGTGCTTTTGCAGAAATTTAAAAGGGAGGAAAAAGCCTTTTCTATTGTATCTGCAGTGCAACTGAGGACTTCGTCAGAGACGAGGTGAGAGTTGGCGCTGCCCTTGGCTGCAGGCCTGCTCTCTGTTGCCTGAATGTTGGCGAGCGCGCGGAACTTTATTTTAAGAACAGGCTTCTCCCCTTCCGCATCCATCTTTGCTGTACCTGAATTGTTTTTGAGCCCGACAGTGTAGTCAACGCCCTCACACACCGTATTTATTACCGCGTGGCGCACATTGCTGCGAATAAGGTTGAGGGCAAAGGCCTGCTCTTCGTCCAGCACACCCACAAACTTACCGCCTGCAAACGCCGCCGTAGTAAGGCAGGTGAACTCCGCAGACTTTTGCTCTGAAGATTTTTCCGACCCGCCCGAAGAGCCGCCTGAAGAGCCCATACCTGACGCGGGCGCAGTACCGCCCCCGCCAGCCTGCGCCGTGGTGATGTAAGGCATAAACGCCGCGGCCGATGGCGAACCCCAGTCCTGAGCGATGAGCTTTAAATTTACCGTGGAGCAATTGCCCGAATTTTTAAGCTCTTCCGACATTGCCCTCTGAATTGCCGAGGAGGACATACTGCCGTCGGCGGGCTTGGACGAAAGAAGTTGCTGCGCACTGCCTCCGCACATACCTACGAGCGCCGTGAGCGGGACATAGTCGTTGCGGTAAAAATAGTCAAGCACCGTAAAAAGGTTTTCGCTTGCACAGCTTTCACCCAGCACAATGAGGTTACAGAACGCGAGCTTGGGATAAAAACCCGTCTTTGAATTTATATCGTCGACGGCGTCGGCAACGGTCGCCCCTTTGCCGGTGACCTGGGTATAGGCCGTACTTCCGCTGCCCTGGGCGGGCGTAGGCACGGCCGCCTGCGCCGTAACTGCGTAGCCCTCCTCTCCGTAGTCAACACCCACCGCAACCACTATCGACGCCTTGTGAATATCCACAAGACCGAAATCGTTTGAAAAGAATAAAAACAGCATTGCGGCGATAATGACTACAAACGCCACGCGCGCCACCTTTTGCATTATAGCATTTTTTTGCATATTCTCCCCCCGAAGCGGCCGCGCCGCCATTTTTTTACTGCACCGCCAGTTTCTACTTATGCGCCGCTTTTTACAGCACACTGTTTTTTTACTTTACGCCAATGTTACTGCTGCTCCAATTATTCAATGTACTGTTGCACAAAAAGCCGCCAACTAAGCGACGCGGCGGACGCAGACAAATACTGCTAACCGCTCTTCGCCTTATTGCCTTCAGATTTTTTTAAAAAGTACGCGGCAAGTCCCGCAGCAAAAGCAGGCAACGCAAAGGAAAAGACAATATACATTGCAAACAATATTCGCCCGTAGACCTCCTGCACCACAAGATAGCTGTTGTTGAAAGCTATAATGAGCGCGAGCAACACGGCGTTTACCGCAACCGAACACACGGCCGCCGCAGGGCGCACAATGCGCCCCTCTGTATGTTCCCTGCCTATCGCCTCGCACAGGCAGACGACGCTGAGCTGTATGAACAGAATGACTGCAAAGAGCATACACAGCTCTATCGCATACACCGCCACAAGGTCAACCCTGCCCACGAGTGAAAGCGCGCTGAAGAAAACGGCAATCTTGCTTACGGCAAAGTACTGGTCGGGTGCGAGCGTAGAAAATATACTGTAAAACAGCGCAAGAAAGAACACCACGCACACACCAGCAAGCGCATAAGAGAGCGTAATTTTGGCCGCATCCCCCTTTTTATAGCGGAACCTGCCCGCAAGCATTAGCATAACAGCGGCATCAGAAAAGTTATAAAGCGAAAAGCGCGCACCCTGCGCAAGCGACGATGCCGGCGCGGAAAAGGACGGAAGCAGCCACGACATATTGCTCTCACCCAAAGACATAACCACAATGGCGAGCAGCGCCACGCTGAACAGCGGCAGCGCTATCTCCGCCGCGCGCCCCGCATTTTTTATGCCCTTGGCCCCCGCGTAGACAGAGAGTATGAAAAAGGGCAAAAAGGTTATGAGCGACGGAATGGTATCGTAAAATATCGACTGCACGAACAACTTTTGCTCCATCATGGGAAGGAGCGCCGCCGCGGCAAAAAACAGAGCGAACAGCCACAGAAATATTTTAGATACAGTTTTGCCGAAAACCTCTTCAATGAGGGCAAAAAAAGTCTTGTCCGTCCTGGAGCAGAACCAGGCAACCGCCCAAACCGCCGCGCCCTGCAACAAGAATATTATGAGTGCGGGCAGCCACAAATCGCCGCCGCAATAATAAGAGAGCAAGGCGGGCATCATAAGCAGTTTACCCGCCGCCGTATAGGCGAAAAATATAAAACACACCTGTCTTGTGTTGAGCTGAATTTTCATTGCACTTTCTCCGTAGCGCAAGCGCGCTTAACCCCTGTTTTTTGTTTTCAGGCGCACCTTGTTTTTACTGCCGAGCGAGGCAGGCCTGTTTTTGAGCGAGTACATACCGCGCTTTAAAAGTCCGTCCGAAAGGTCGCCCGCAACAAGCGGCGAAAAGGGCGCGCATATCGGCACGCCGTAGGCCTGTTCGGTGACGAGGTAGCAAATTAAAAATGCCGTAAACAGCACAATGCCGAAAGTGCCTATGCTGCCCGCTATTACAAGGAATATCCAGCGCAGAGTGGCAGTAGTTTCAATGAGGTCGGGCACTACATACAAACATATCGCCGAAAAGGCGACAATTATAATTGCAGGCGTAGAGACTATTCCAGCAGTAACGGCCGTCTCGCCCAGGACGAGCGCACCGACTATTGATATGGCAAGGCCGACATACTTCGGCATACGCACCGAGGCTTCGTTTAAAACTTCCAGCACAAACAGCGTAAGGAACATCTCCACGCTGGGCGAAAGCGGCAGGCCTGATACCGAGCTTGAGATATTCAGAAGCAGTTTGAACGGTATGAGTTGCAGTTTGAAAAGCTGCGCCGCCACATACATTGCAGGCAGATATATGCCGACTATTACGGCTATAAGCCTGAGAAAGCGCAGTATCGTAGCCCTGTATGAAGAGATATAGTAGTCCTCGGCAGACTGAAAGTCCTCCGTGAGCATATAAGGCACTGTAAGGGCAATGGGCGAGCCGTCTACTATGAGCCCCACTCTGCCTTCGCACAGTTTGGCGCAGAAGATATCAGGTTTTTCGCAGGTGGAGCAACGCTTGAACAGCGAGCGCGGCCGCGAGGATATAAACCTGTCCACATATGAAGAGTCGGCAATTATGTCTATATCGGTTGCGGCTATCTGCTGTTTTACCTTTTCGGGAACGGACTTATCGCATATTCCGTCGAGGTAGCACACCGCGACGGCGGTATCCGAACGCCTGCCCGTGCGCATGGTGTCAAGCCGCAGATTTTCGCTCTTCAGCCTCTTGCGTACAAGCGCGCAGTTGACCTTCAAGTCTTCAGTAAACCCCTCGCGCGGGCCCTTTACGGCAACCTGGGTGGGCGGCTCGGTTACCGCCCTTCCGGGCGGCTTTGTAAGTCGTATCGAAAAACAGAGCTCGTCCCCGTCGATAAACAGTACGGCGCAGCCGTAAGAAATTTCGTTGACCGCGTCGGAAATTTCAGCGCACTCCTTCACCTCGGGGAATGCGAGCACCGAGCGGACATCTTTGGCTGAAAAGTCGTGCTTTTCGGCGGCGAGCGGCTTTATCACGAGCTCGCCCAGCATAGCCTTATCCACCAGGCCGTCCACATATACAAGGGCAAGCTTTTTGCCCGCCGCAGACGAAAATTCGTATGTTATCACGTCCTCGGAGACGAGTATATCCTTTACCTTTTTTAAAGAGTTTTCAAGGGTATCCATAAAAGTATTATCTGCTTTAAAAAATATTTTATAAGCATCGGCGCGCGGCTTTTTGGCTGTTTTGTAAAAGAGCGCACGGCAGGCGGCGAAAAAGATAATAAACGTATTTAAATTTTTATAATGCTATATTGGTTTTGTGCGCATATGGGCATATCTTTACTATTTCACCGCGGCTACACTGCAAAGCGCGCACCACCCTGCCGCAGGCAGGCAACACACACCACTCAGCAGGCGCACCCAACAGCGCTCGGCAGGCTCACGACAAACACCCCTGCCGCAGGCGGCGCGGCTCTATCGCAGTCAGTTAACAGCCACCACTTGGCATACGTCGCGCCGCTTTAAATTGACAAAACCGCCGCGCGGTGATAAAATCAAGGTGATAATCTGAGCAAAAACATTATTTACAAAAGAGGCTACTTATGGCAGTTATAGAATACGACGCGCACTATTTCAGTCCTAAAGACGTGCTTGAATGCGGCCAGATATTCCGCTTTACGCCGTTTGAAGAGGGATACAAAGTTTTTTCAGCTGACAAAGCGTGCTACGTTTACTCCCGCGGCGAAAGGACGATTATAGAGTGCGACGACGAGGACTATTTTTATAATTTTTTTGATTTGGGGCGCGACTATGCCGCAATCAATAAAAAAGCCAGGGAATACAACGTACCTCTTTTGACGCGCGGAGCAGAGCTCGGCATAGGGCTCAGGCTATTAAACCAGAACGCTGAGGAGATGATTTATTCCTTTATAATTTCGCAGAACAACAACATTCCGCGCATAAAGGGAATTATAGAGCGCATATGCCGCGAGCTTGGCCAGGAGCGCACCTTTATGGGCGGAAAATATTATACCTTCCCCACATCCTCCGCGCTCGCCTCGCGCCCGCAGGAATTTTACCGAGCGCTTGGCGCAGGGTACAGAGACGCATACCTCACCCAGACTTCGGCACGCATTGCCGCCGAAGGCATAGAAAGACTGTACGCCCTGCCCTCCCCCGCACTTAAAAAGGAGCTGTGCGGCTATACGGGCATAGGGCCTAAGGTGGCCGACTGCATAAGCCTTTTCGGGTTCGGCAGAAGGGAGTGCTTCCCCGTGGATACCTGGATAGAGAAGCTCTATCACGAGGACTTCGGCGGTACGCTTAAAGACAGAAAAAAGATAAACGAATACTTTTGCGGACTGTTCGGCGAGGACGCGGGCTACATTCAGCAATACCTTTTTTACGCCAAACGCGAAAAAATGTAACGCAGTCTGGCCATAATAATTTATGCAGGCTTAATGTGCCGGTATTAAAAGCCGACCGTGTGTTTTGACCTGAACCGCATTTAAAGTCAGACGGCCTTAAAAGTAAAACCTCATGGCCGATGACAGCCGCGCTTTTGTACATATGCCCGATTACTTTACCCATATAACAGGCGCTGAGCTTATTTTTGAAAAGCTTGACGCGGAGCAGAGAAAAATAATTTCACGCGATAAAACGCTCTATCTCCTGGGCGCGCAGGGTGGCGACATATTCTTTTTTTACGGCCTTGACTACCGCCATAACGCAGGCAGGATGTTGCACAGAATGGACGCAAAGGAGCTTTTTGAAAAGCTTTTAAATGGCAACAGGGCGTACTGCGCGGGTTGGGCGACCCACTACGCGCTGGACTGCACTATACATCCCTTTGTTTACGCATACGAAAACACTCACCGCGGCGTTTTTCTGCACCAGAAGTACGAGCGCGACTTCGGACTGTATGTAAGCCGTAAAACGCAGATGCGGCGCATAATACTGCCCAAAGAAAAGCTTATGGAGTGTACGCTTGCCGTGTGCGACAGCATAAGAAATGTTCTGCCCTATGTGACGCCTGCCGGCACTGCGGCCTGCCTTAAACGGCACTTTATTTATACGCGCAGACAGTTCAGAACAAAAAAGCAGGAATACACGCTCAACTGCAACTACGGCGAAACATACAAGGCCTTTGAACGCAGCCTTGAGCTGGGCGCAAAGGCAGCGGAATGTGTACTTGACGGCAGGATAGACGCCGAGATATTTTCAAAAAGTTTTTTACA
>DVNE01000006.1 GCA_018714625.1 Candidatus Coproplasma excrementigallinarum | reverse complement strand
AATACCGACCTTACCAACGATAATTACGGGGAATATGTGCTTTCGCAGTACGATGTAGTCAGCGGCAACTTCCCCGAAAATGAGAACGAAGTCGTCCTTGTAGTGGGCGGCAGCAACGATGTGATTGACCTCACGCTCGTTCAGCTCGGCTTTATGACCGAGGAGGAGTTCCTCGACCTGTTCCTGTCCTCTTCTGACGGAAACGACAGCGATGAACTGGCGGCCATTCCTTTCGACAGAATAGTAGGCAAGGAATACACGCTGTACGGCAACGATACGCTCTACAAGCCCGACAGTACTGGCCTTACCGGTTACAAATATATGTACAGCGGCTTCTCACAGATAGGGAAGGACGGCAAGCCTTCGACGATAAATTCTGACGAGGGCAGAACTATAAAGATAAGCGGCATACTTCGTCTTAAAGACGGACTCACCTACGGCTGTCTTTCGGACGGCCTGTGCATAACGGAGAGTCTGCTCACAGACTATATCGCTGACAACATTCAGTCGGCCATAGTAAAGGAGCTTAAGGCTGCGGAAGACAACAGAGTTGTGAATACGATAGCGGGCGAACTGACCTTTGAGGACATATTCGAAGGCAAACTTGTACCTGCGGCAAAGTTCAGTTCCACGGCTACCACGCTGACTGACCTTATCCGTTCGCTCGGCGGCAACGATACCCCTTCGGGCATATCGGTATACGCAAGGAACTTCACCACCAAGGAAGACATGCTTGCGTACATGGACGCGTGGAATACGGCAGTCTCCGCCGCAAGACAGGACTTTGAAAAGAACGGCGCAAACTCCGTGTATGCCGATGAAAACGGCGAGTATATCGGCCCGACGGAAGTGAACTACAACGATACCGTAGGCACTCTTATGGGCATGGTCAACACCATTCTGAATGCCATAACATACGTGCTTGTAGCGTTCACGGCAATATCGCTCGTCGTGTCGACTGTAATGATAGGCGTAATAACATATGTCTCCGTAGTCGAACGCACAAAGGAGATAGGTATTCTGCGTTCAATCGGTGCGCGCAAGCGCGATATACGTCACGTGTTCAACGCGGAGACATTCATTATCGGCCTTTGCGCGGGACTTATCGGCATACTTGTGGCATACTTCATACAGCTTATAATAAATCTTATCTTAACGCCCCTCACGGGCATATCTGGGCTTGCGGCGTTGCCTCTGTGGCAGGCTATTATAATGGTTTGCGTAAGCGTTGTTCTCACGCTTATATCAGGCCTTATTCCCGCCTCGGCTGCCGCCAAAAAGGACCCCGTTATCGCACTCAGAACGGAATAAACTTCTGTACGGCATTGTTGCGCCCGCGCATTGCGCGGGCGCATTTAATTTTTACTCATATTATGTGTGGCACAGAATGTACATTTAGTGATATTTTTCCCAAAATTCGTTTTTAAACGGCATTGTGTGGATATTGGCTTGCCTTTATCTGCCGCTTGCTGTATAATTGTTCGTAGCTATGTTTAAAAAATTTTTCGTTAAAATTGCAGCGTTTGCAACTTGTGTCGTGGCTCTTGGCGGCACGCTTTTCGGCGGTCTTTCCGCTTGTTCAGAAACTGAGCCTGAACTTTATAACTTTTCAAAAAAATACTACGGTTACTTCAATACAGATGCCGAATTAGTTCTTCAGCTCCCCGAAATGACGGATAAGGGTATACAGCTCTCTAAAGACATAAATGATTTGCTCTATACCCTTCAGTGTTCGTTTGACGCGGGCTTGTCTACTTCAAAGCTCTACGCCTTCAACGCCGCTGCGGCAGGCGCAAAAGTGGAGATAGACGAGCATTGTTATAATGTATTGCAGATTGCCCAAAAGATGTACGCCCAGACGGACGGTTTCTACAATCCCGGAGTATATTACAGCGTAGACCTCTACGGCTTTTCTGCACGCGAGGCGGGCGTCACCATGCCCTACGACAGAGAAGATCCCAGCAAGCAGTTGCCAGCTGAAAAGTATGTTTCTGCCTTTGAGGAGCTTGGCGAAAGTTTTGCCGACCTGAGCCTTGAGTATGATGAGGACAGCGGAAAATACTATGCCATAAAGCCCGAAAAAACGGTCACGGTTGACGGTGACCCCAACGTGTATTCCCTGCGAATAGACCTTGGCGGTATCGGCAAGGGCTACGCCGCCGACCTTGTGGACGAGCTTATCGACGAGGCAGGCTTTGAGTATTCCTATTTCAACTTTGGCTCTTCCACAATGACAATCAACAAGGACGCCGCAACCGAGGACGAGCAGTGGCCGCTTGGTTTCCACAATGCGCGCGGAGGTGCCAACGAATATTATATTATCTGGAAAGACAGCGATACAAGCACTTCCACCAGCGGCGACAACGAAAAGTATTATATAATAGATGGTAAACGCTACTGCCATATAGTCAATCCCAAGACGGGCTCGCCCATAAGTACGGGCATAATTACGGCAAGCTGCTCGGGCGGAGATGCGGCCGAGGCCGACGCAAGGACTACCGCAATATGCGCCATGGGGCTTGAAAGGGCGCTTGAATACATCAATTCAGCAGATGTCAAGGGCGCAGGCATAAAGGCTTCATTCCTTTATGAAGACCAGGACGGAGAGCTCACCGTATATACGAATATGGAGGAAGGCGACTACGAAATAGTGCTCGGCCAGCAATCCGGAACAACTGATACCCCCGGTTCGTCGGACCAGACGCCTGAAATTCCCTCGTGGGTGTTCATTCTTATCTGCGCAGGCTTTGTCGTTGTAGTATTTGCGGGCTGGCTGATATATAAAAAGGTACAGCAGAAGAGGGAGAGCGCCGAGGCAGGCGCTGAAAACGAATATTCGGGCGCAGACAGCGTACACACAGAAGGTTCAGATAAAGACAGCGATAATTGATTTTTGTGCTTTCAGTTAAGTTGTAAATTAAGGGTAGGTTATGTCGCTTAAAAAGGTTGAGCAGGTAAAAAAGGACAAGTTTTTCAAAATCTGGGATGTCCTCATATACGGCATAATCGCGGCTGTAATAGTGTCGCTCTTCCTTGCCGTGTTCTTTACTGCCGACCACAGTGAACTAAGAGAGGTGCAGGCCTTTTATCGTGACGAACTTCTCTTTACCTACAATTTTACTGACGACGAGCTTACCGTGAGTATGCCAGACAACATCAGCTCGAGCGAGAGTGAAGACGGAAACACGCTTACCATTACCTTCTGCACGGACGAGGGCAACCTTGAAACGCCAAAAGACTACAATATAATAGTCATAAAAAAGCAGGAGCGCAGCGTCTCTGTCACGGACAGCGATTGCGACGCCTTTGGCTTCCCTGACTGCGTGTTCAGCGCGGCTATAACAAACAACGCTTCGCTTCCCATAAGCTGCCGTCCTCACAATCTCTATATAGAGGCGGTGGGGTATAAGAACGACAGCCCAATTCTTCCCGTCGGCTGAAGTCTGAGTGTTTTTTGATTGTATTTAATAAATTTTATAGCATTTTAAAAGCTTTTTAAGGTTATTTATTGATTATTGTGAAATACCGTGTTGACAGAAAGAATGTATTATTAAGATTGATTTTGCAAAATAGCTGCGTGGCGGCGGGCAATCAAGTTTTTTGTAAAAAATTTTATTAATCGCTAAAAAAATATCATTTAATACCGTTCACACGCTTGACTTAAAAAATTACACGCGGTATAATATTCACGATAAAAAAAGAGGGCGCAGATGTGCCCGCTGAAACAGTTTAAAATTTTTTTATAAAATATAAGGAGATAATTATGAAAGGTATGAAGAAAGCGCTTATCGGCTTAGCCCTTGGCGCAGTTGCAGCTCTTGGTGTAGTTGGTTTTGCCGCTTGCGACAGCGTTATTACCGGCGAAGCAGAAGGTGAATACCATTATGCAAATCCTTGGGATAGTAAGAGCCCCGACTACGGCGTTAAGGTTAAGGTTGTAGTTGAAGAGGACATAATCCAGTCTGTAACCATCGTAGAAAGCGACTATGTTCAGGCATCTGCTACCTGGACCGACAGAGATAACTATCTTGCACAGGAAGCTGAACTTCTTTCAAGATATAAGGGTGTCGATGTAGACGATGTTATGAAGATTAAGGTCGGTGTTTCTACCGATCCTAAGACTAAGGGTCAGCCTATAACCCAGGATGAGGATGGCTTTGTAGCTCTTAAGGCTGGCAAAACAGACCTTCTTCTTGGCGATGCAACTCAGAGCTCTGCAAGAATAGTTCTTGCCGTTCAGAACGCCATCGAGAACATCGAAGCTGCTAAGTAAGTAAATTTTAAAATCAACTTAAAATCAGAAGCTGCGTTGCCAGTCGGCAACGCAGCTTTTTTACTGTTTCGCTAAAATAAAATAATGCAAGGTTTTGCCTGTAAATAATGACGGTGTATACAATGGTTGACATTTGCATACCGATGTTTTAAAATAAATACAATTAAATTCAAAAGGATACTGCAATGAAAATTTTTAAAAAGTTGGCGGTAGTTTGCGTTGCTGCAATATGTTCGGCGGCAATACTTGCGTTTTCTGCGTGCGGAGCGTTGCCTTCCTTCCTTCACGGCGCTACCGAGATAGTCCTTGGCGGCGGATATGTCAACAATACCGTCGTTATTACCGATTCTGGTGAAATAGATGATATTCTCGGCTATTTCCGCGGCGTTGAGTTCTCTGAAGAAGGCGAGCCTGGCGGCGATGTGCAGGATTCGGTTATTGTCGGCGTAACCTGCTCAGACAACTCCATGCCCAGCCTTATCGTATATAAAAACGGCTCAGTCACGGCCAGTCTGGATGACGGCGTTCTGTTTGCCGAGCGCGGCTCTGTAAATGCAGACAGCTTTTTTGCGCTTGTAAAAAAGCTTTGTGATTAAATCGTTTGCTTATCTTGCAAATCCCGTCCGTGCAAGCTCCATTTATAACAGTCTATAATTAAAAAGAAACGCGCCAAGGCAGCCCCGCTGCTATAAACATATATAATCGAATTACTTTCTCCATCAACGGATATGACTATCGCTGTGGCAGGCTCGCCAGTAATGCCCTCCTCAACAAATTGGATATTTTTAAAAAATGCAAGCACGCTGTTTATCTCGTCCGTCTTTTCAAGCACCTCAATGTTGCTGTCGGCCTCATTCCTTCTTAGGCTTATGCTCTCCGCGCCGTCTAAAAATTCTGGCACGGTTGTGCAAGAGCAAAGTACTGCCGCAGCCATACCAAGCGCACAGACGCAGACGCCCGCCAAAACTTTATTTATCATTCTTCATATCCTCAATCGAATTTCGTCACTGGTCTGTTAAATTATAAATCAGCCGAAGGTGTATGTCAATATCCGCATATAAAAAATATGTTATTCTACAATAGGTTTGCGAGTTGAGGCAAGCCTATTTTTTTATCCCTCATAAAACGGCTTGATAGTAGGTCTGCCTTAACTTGGCATACCTATTTTTTTGTTTTACGGAGGTATTGCTTATGGGC
>DVNE01000058.1 GCA_018714625.1 Candidatus Coproplasma excrementigallinarum | reverse complement strand
CGCCTTCCTATACATTGCATAAACAACATAAAATCAATGTTTTTAAGGGTTAAGGCTCAATTTTAATCATTTTCATAGTACTATGTGTGATATAAATACTATATTTTGTGTTGCTTTAGCCAAATAAATTGCTATAAAATATAAAATTAACTCAAGTTAATAATATTTGTTGCTATTGACATTTTGCAAGTCTTATGTTAAAATAAAAGTACAGAAACAGGAGGATTTTTCTGCTATGAAAAGGGTTGTTCTGGCGGTTGAAGGGATGCACTGCGATATATGCGAATTGCACGTCAACGATATTGTGCGCCGTGCTGCTCGCGTGAACAGAGTAAAATCTTCCCGTCTTAAGGACAGAACGGAAGTTATCTGTGAAGACTTCGTAGACGAGGGCGTTTTAAAGTCTGCCATAGAGGAGCAGGGTTATATCGTTCTTGACGTTCGTAGCGAGCCGTATGCAGAGAGAGGGATAAGGCGTTCTCGTTTTAAGTCAGGCAGAGTGCTTACGCACAGCTAAGACTAGAATAATTGCTTATGCCTTTCATCCCAATACGTTTTGATTAAAAACTGCGTAAACGGGTAATCACTAAAAATGTTTTTGGATTTTTTGTGATGTAGTGGCGCATTTCAGCGTGGTTCGGTCTTAAAATGGCCGACGGTTTTTTGCGCCTCTTTTTTGTATGTGTTCTGTAGCTTTTATTTTTTATTAATAAAATAGTTTTTACTCTGCGCCCTATCTCAGGGCGCATTTTAATTAGACCGAATTCATTTCATTTTTGCCATAAAGCATTTTAATTACACCGAATTGGGTTCAATTCTGTCATGGCTCATTTTAATTAGACTGAATTTGGTTCAATTCTGTAATGGCGCATTTTAACTGAGCTGGTTTTAGTTTAATTTTGCAACGGCGCATTTTACTTTTTTTGTTGTTGTCGTAGGACACGCTTTTTATTTACATTGCGCTTTTTTTATAATTTATACTGCAATACGTTCGACTTTCGTTTAATGTCGCTGTTTAATTCAGACGCTGTGTTCCCGTTCGGCAATAATGCGTCCGCTTTCTCCGTCTACGAGGTAGGAGTTGATTTTGCCTTCGCGGCTGCATATACCCACGTAGTAATAGCACTTTTCGTCGTGCAACAGTCTTATAAAGATTTCGCCGTTGAAGTACCCGTTTTCTGTAAGCTCTTCAAACAGCCCGGCGTCGTGTTCTTCAACGCATTTCAAGGCGCTTTCGCAGGACATAATTCCCTCATTTACCACGCTCGAAAGGGTATAATTTTTCTCCTCCCCGTCGGCGTTTATTGTTATATCTATATCGCCGTCCTGTGTTGTTTCTCCGCCAAAGCTTAAATACCAGCATTCCCTCACAGTAATATAGCTCATTTCGCCTCCCGTAAAAGAGGAGGAGCTTAAAGTTACTGTTTCGGGTTCTCCGCTGGTTTTAAAGTAAATTTCTGTAAGCTCGCTCACTTTGCCCTTTATGCCGTCAGCCACAAAGGGTGCTTCTTTTTTGCTTTTATAAAGCTTAATCTGTGTATTTTCGTCCTCGTACACATAAATATTGTATCTCATTTCCGATATGTATTCCGAGTAGTCGGTTGAATGCGCGCATCCGCATGCAAAAACGCATGCCGTCGCTGCCGTAAGAACAGTTAAAACAGCAAATTTTCTCATATTACAATATATTGTCCGTTTCGCCTTTTATGAATGTTTTTGAAATACTTGCATTTTGTTTTGCCGTGTGTTAAAATAAGTTAAATAGAAATTCGGCCGCGCATTTTTATTGTATGCCGTGGTCCGAAGTTTACCACGGTACTCAAGTTGAAAAGCATAATCATAAAATCGGCTCTCGCTGGACTCGGTATTGCCGTCGGCTGTGCAATTATCGTCTTTGCCGTACTCAGTCTGGGCTTTCCCGGCACTTTGTGCGGCTGGTGCGAGCAGCTCGGCAACTACGGCTTTGCCGTAAGGTATGCGTCTTTGTACTATGCGTATACCGATAAAATTGCCGACCTCGGCCGCTGCGCGGACGACAGTATTCTTGCGGAGAACGATGAATATATAACTGAATATTGCACACTGCTCGTCGACCACGAAGAATTTAATGCTTATTGCGAGTTGCGCGACGAGGAGATGGCGGAAAGCCAGCCCCTTCTCGGGTTCAGCTACCGCCAGTATATATACGGTGCCGTGTCTTCCGCATATTACAGGCAGGACAGCATCGATATTGCCATCGGCTTTGCCATAGAGGGCGTCGAGCCCGACTTTGAGCGCACTTCATATGCCGAAGGAGCAAGTTGCAGTATACAAGGTTTCCCCGTAAACAACGCGCTCGGTTCGCTCTGCCTTAAGGTAATAAATGCCGGCGACGGAGATTGTGCCAAGTCTCTTCTTTCAGTTTTGTCGGGCGTTACGCCTGCGGGTGAAGTTGAAGAGGCCTATCTTCAGACTCTTACAAATGCTCTTGAGGAGCTGTAATTTTCGGACTTGTTCCGTATAATCTGGTGATTCGCAACTTTTGCGGTGTTCGCCGCAAAGGAAGCAGTGCGGCGGGCACCGCGCTTTAGTTTATTAAAGTCAAAAATTTATTCACATATATTAATGTTACAGGAGAATGACAAATGAGTAAAATAGTCAAAGAAGCGTTGACGTTCGACGACGTGCTGCTTATTCCCGCAGCTTCAGACGTTCTGCCCTCCACGGTTGACTTAAGCACCGTTCTTGCCAAGGGTATCAAACTCAACATACCCCTTATGAGTGCGGCGATGGATACCGTTACGGAGAGCAAGCTCGCTATTGCCATGGCAAGGGAGGGCGGCATAGGCATCATTCATAAAAATATGTCTATCGAAGAGCAGGCCTCCCAGGTCGATAAGGTAAAGAGGAGCGAGCACGGCGTAATAACCGACCCGTTCTTCCTCACTCCGAACGAGCCTGTAAAGGCAGCCGTTGCCCTTATGGAAAAGTACCGCATAAGCGGCGTGCCCATAACCGAAAACGGCAAGCTTGTAGGCATACTTACAAACAGGGACCTTCGTTTTGAAACAAATTTCGATCAGCCCATATGCAATGTGATGACCAAGGAAAATCTTGTAACAGCACCCGAAGGAACTTCGCTCGCCGAAGCCCAGAAAATTCTCGGCCGTCACAGAATAGAAAAGCTTCCCATAGTCGATAAAAACGGCTATCTTAAGGGCCTTATAACCATAAAGGATATAGAAAAGGCCATTCAGTACCCCAACAGCGCAAAAGATGTAAACGGCAGATTGCTTGCAGGCGCCGCAATAGGCGACTCTCCCGACGTGTTGGACAGGGTTGCCGCACTTGTTTCGGCAAAGGTAGACCTTGTCGTTCTCGACTCGGCTCACGGTCATAACTCCCGTATCATTGCCGCCGTATCCAAGGTTAAAAAGGCCTTCCCTGACCTGCCCCTCGTTGCGGGCAACGTCGTTACGGCTGCTGCAACAAAGGCGCTCATCGATGCTGGCGCCGATGTGATAAAGGTAGGCATGGGCCCCGGCTCTATCTGCACCACGCGTATAGTTGCGGGCATTGGCATGCCTCAGCTCACCGCCGTTATGGACTGCGCAGAGCAGGCCGATAAAATGGGCAAAAAGGTAATTGCCGATGGCGGCGTTAAGTACTCTGGCGATATAGTCAAGGCCATAGGCGCAGGCGGTGCGGCTGTTATGATTGGTTCGCTGTTTGCAGGTACTTCCGAATCTCCCGGTGAGCTCGAAATATATCAGGGCAGGTCGTTCAAGTCATATCGCGGCATGGGTTCTCTTCCCGCAATGGCCAAGGGCGGAAAGGACAGGTACTTCCAGTCCAACAATAAAAAGTTTGTTCCCGAAGGCGTTGAAGGCCGCGTGCCTTACAGGGGCGCTCTTGCCGATATAGTATATCAGCTTATGGGCGGTCTCCGTGCAGGTATGGGATATACGGGAATGCACAACATAGAGGAGTTGCGCACCAAGGCGCAGTTCGTCAAGATGACTTCGGCGTCGCTCACCGAATCGCATCCCCACGATATAAGCATCACTAAGGAAGCGCCCAATTATTCTCCCAAGAACTAAGGCGCAAACGGCTAAGTTTTGCAGGCGGAAGTAATTTTTGCTTCCGCCGTAAAATATTTAAGGCGTTTTTTTGCTTATAATTACGGTGTTTGTTGTAAGCACGTTGCGGCGTACCTAAAGTGTGTAAATGCGTTATTGTTTTTGTGCTTATTAAGGCGCGCTCAGGCTACGGTATTTTGCCGTTCTGCGGCATAATGAAAATATCTTCTGTATTACAAAATTGTTAAGTAAATATAAAACGCCCGGAGCATTGGCAAACATCAGAGTTAATACACAAGAATTTTGCAGACGCCATAAAAACATTTTCGGCAATGCAAAAACGCTTCCACCACAATAAAGTTGCCTCACATATAAATATGTTTAAAGATTTTACAAAAACACTTGCAGCAGTTTATATGTGCGCCGCTTAACGGAATAAATACTGCCGTGCAGGACGTGCAGCTTTTTATAACATAACTTCAGTCAGTAAAAAATCAATTCAAAGGACTTACATATGCAGCGCGAAAGAGTTTTGGTACTTGACTTCGGCGGTCAGTACAATCAGCTTATTGCAAGGCGCGTGCGCGAGCAGAACGTTTATTGCGACCTCGTGCCGTGCGACATTTCTATTGAAAAAATCAAGGAATACGCCCCGATTGGTATAATTTTTACGGGCGGCCCGAACAGCGTGTATGATGAAGAGAGCCCCAAGGTGAGCGAGGAAATTTTTAATCTCGGCATCCCCGTGCTCGGCATATGCTATGGCTGCCAGCTTACGGCCTATGTTTTAGGTGGCGTGGTAGAGCGCGCCTCTACATCTGAATACGGCAAGGCGGAAGTTTACGCAACGGCCAGTCCTCTTACCGAGGGTGTGCCCGAGGCATCCGTCTGCTGGATGAGCCATACGGACAGAATTACCCGTCTGCCCGAAGGCTTTGAGGCAATAGCTCATTCAGATAACTGCCCCTATGCGGCATTCGGCAGCAAGGAGCGCAAGATTTACGGCGTACAGTTCCACCCCGAAGTTCAGCACACCGAATACGGCACAAAAATGTTGCATAACTTCCTTTACAATGTCTGCGGTGCGCACGGCGACTGGACAATGTCCGGCTTTGTTGCCGAAAAGGTAAAGGAGCTCAAGGCCAAGATAGGAAATAAAAAGGTACTGTGTGCTATGTCTGGCGGCGTGGATTCGGCCGTAGCCGCAACCTTAATTCATAAGGCGGTCGGCGATAACCTCACCTGCGTGTTTGTCGACCACGGTCTTTTAAGAAAGTACGAGGCCGACGAGGTAATGAAGGTTTTCAAAGACGGCCTCGGCATGAACCTTATAAAGGTGGACGATGGCGCAGTCTTTCTTGAAAAGCTCAAGGGCGTCAGCGACCCCGAAACCAAGCGCAAAATAATCGGCGAGCAGTTCATACGCTCGTTTGAAAAGATTTCAAAGAAGATTGGCGCGGTGGATTACCTCGTTCAGGGCACAATCTATCCCGACGTAATAGAGAGCGGCAAGGGTAAATCCGCCGTTATAAAGAGCCATCACAATGTGGGCGGTCTGCCCTCTGTTGTCGACTTTAAGGAGATAATAGAGCCTCTGCGCGACCTCTTTAAAGACGAAGTGAGGAAGGTAGGTTTCGAGCTTGGCCTTCCCAAGAAGGTTGTAATGCGCCAGCCCTTCCCCGGCCCCGGACTTGCAATTAGAATAATGGGCGAGGTCACCGAGGAAAAGCTGGAGACCTTGCGCGATTCAGACTATATTCTGCGCGAAGAGATAGCAAAGGCAGGTCTTGACGATAAAATCTGGCAGTACTTTACTGTAATCACCAACAGTAAGACGGTTGGCGTGCAGGGCGACTTCCGCACATACGAAAACGTTATAGCTATTCGTGCCGTGACCTCGGTCGACGCAATGACGGCCGACTGGGCGCGTATTCCCTACGATGTGCTTGAAATAATTTCAAACCGCATTGTCAACGAGGTTCGCCACGCAAACAGAATAGTTTACGATATAACTTCAAAACCGCCCGCAACCATAGAGTGGGAGTGATTTTATCGGCTTGAATATGGCAGCGGGAAGCAAATGCTGCTGCTCTTATGCGTAGCTGTGCTTGTGTGTTGTCGCGTTTATGCGTTCCTGTGTTGCCTATGCGTTGCCACAATTTCGCGTTGCTGCAGTGTTTGCGGCCTGCCGCATAAGTAAAAGGACGGTAAGCTGCCAGATTTTGTGTCGGTTTTAAAGAAGGCAAAGAAATGGATTATCGTGTATTCAAAGATAAGATTGTTGCCCGCATAGACAGGGGCGAGGAAATCTGTGAACAGCTCAAAGCTATCTGCGTGAAGGAGGGGGTAAAGCTTGCCTCGGTATCCGCAATAGGCGCAGTTGGTACTTTTACGGCGGGTGTGTTCTCGCCCGAAACAAAGCAATACCGTTCCAACGTATTCAGTGGCGACTTTGAAATTGTTTCTCTGCTCGGCACTGTAAACGAAAAGGACGGCGAATTTTATTCGCACCTGCATATGAGTGCGGCCGACGCCGAGGGTATAGTTTTCGGCGGTCACCTCAACAGTGCGACGGTTTCAGCCACCTGCGAGATGGTCATAGAGCTGATAGACGGCAGGGTTGACCGCAAGTTCAGCGACGAGGTCGGTCTCAATCTCTTCAGTTTCTGATTATGTGTTGTTAAAAGAGACTTGTGCGACGATTAAATTAATTTGCCGGCAAGCTAAACATAAACCTTTTCAATTGATTGAATTAAACTTTTCAGCAAGTCTGAAAGCGATAAAATTTTTTGGAGTAATCATATAGGGGAACGGGCGCGCCGCAACGCGGCGCGCCCTTAAACATAAATATGGCAATAGATACCGAAGAGCTTTTAAAGGGGCTCAACTTTGTGCCGATAGGCGAACATAACGGAATAATCAAGCGCATAAAGGGCGTCATATCCAACACCAAACCCAACCCGCAAAAACTTTTTGTGGCAGAGGGCATATGGCTCGCCTCGATGTGCCTTAAATTCGGCACTCATATCGAAAGCCTCATTGTCTGCCCCGACTATGTCCGCACGCCCGAAGTTGCCGAGCTTATTAAAAATCTGTGTGTGCGCACGCAGGGACGCTTTATCGTCTCGGCAAAGACATACGAAAAAATATCAGAAAAGGGTCAGCCCGACGGCATAATGGCGCTTGCCGCCCTGCCCGCGTGGGATATTTCAAAGTTTATTCCGCCTGCAAAGGCCGTCGTTCTGATTATAGACGGCGTGGAGATACCCGGCAATGCGGGTACTATGCTTCGCATGGCGGACGGAGCGGGTGCAGACGCGGTGTTCTTCTGTAACCGCAAGGTGAGAATGACGCATCCCAAGCTTATAAAGTCCAGCCAGGGCGCAGTTTTAACGGTGCCCACTTTTGAGTTCGAAAGCGTTGCCAAATGCCGCGCGTGGCTTTCTGCTCACGGCTTTACGGTCTATCTTGCTGATACGCGCGCCGAACACTTTTATTATGACGAGCCGTTCGGCAAAAACACCGCGCTCGTTGTAGGCAGCGAGAGGTACGGCATTGCAAGGGAGTGGTACGACGACGAGTATTCAATGATAGCCATTCCTATGCTCGGCAAGTGCGATAGTCTTAATGTAGGCGTTGCCGCTACCGTACTCACCTACGAGGCCTGCGTAAAAAACAAACTTAAATAACTTTTCTTGCCTGCGTCGTTCTGCGCAGGCATTTCTATATAACGCAATGCAAAGTTTTATTTGTTTTATTTTAATTTTATACAAAGTTATATTTGCATATACTGCAAAGTTATATTGTAATTAATATTGATTATATTTAATTTGTATGCCGCCGCGGGGCTTTTTAAGACCCGCGGCGGCATTCTTCATAATAAAAGACATTTTTTAAAAAGCGGGGTATTGCATTTTTTTGTAAAGTATGCTATAATAAAATATCTTATTTGCGTATTCCCTCCCATGGGCGGCAAAAACTGGGGGACTGCATGGCAGACATCAACAAAATAAAAAGAATAATTGACCCGCATAAAGTGCCCGATAAGCAGTTCTTTTTGGACCTTCTCGACGCCGATAAACAGACCGCTTGTGAAAATGAACACATAGACGCAGTCATGACTATGCTGCGCATAATTTATATCAACAAGCCCAAGTCCGCCATAAAGGATTTGCAGAATGAAATTGCACGTCTTACGGCCGACCCCGACTATAATGCCGAAAGTTATAAAACGGTTATGGCGCTCAGGGCGGAAATTGCCCAAAAGCGTGCGGCAATCGAAACATACAAGCCGTTTTTTGACGAGCCTTATTTTGCCCGCATGGACCTTGTGGACGATAAAGAGGGCTACAACAGCTACTATATAGGCAAGCGCGGCGACGAGGGCCTGGAAATTGTAGACTGGCGCGCACCCCTTGCCCGCCGTTACTACCAGAAGAGCCGCATAACCTTTTCTATAAACGAATATAACTACAAGCTGATACTGCGCAGGGCAATCCGTACCCGCAGCGGCAAAGTGCTCGATTTTAAAAACGAATATCTCTCCGTCAAGGATTTTTTATCCAAGGAGGAGATAGGCGGCCGCGGCGAAGAGATAATCTTCGACCCGTTCCTGCGCGAAATAATAAAGAGCCGCAAGGAAAAGAGCACCATAACCGACATTATAGAGACCATTCAGGAAAAGCAGTACGAAATTATCACCCTGCCCGAGGACAGCCATTTTGTAGTGCAGGGCATTGCGGGCAGCGGCAAGACTATGATAATGCTGCACCGCCTTTCGTATATAATGTACAACAACGAGGGGGTACGCCCGCGTGACGTGCTGGTAATAACACCGTCGGACTCCTTCAATGCGTTTATAGACGAGCTTTCAACTGTGCTGGAGCTTGAAAAGGTAAAGACGAGCACGATAGAGAGCTATTTCTGCGCTCTGCTTTCAGGCCAGGGCATAAAGCTAGAAGAGAAGATGGAGCGCACGCAGAAGCCGCCCGAGGCATACCTTTCATACATCTATTCGCCCCGCTTTATCTCCGATGTGGAAAAGAAGCTTGCGGGCATATACGACGGAGTGCACGGTATGTTCTCCTCCGAGGAATGCCGCGAAATTTCTGCCGAAGTGCTGGAGCGCTGTGCGCGTCAGACCACCCTCTATGAAAAGATAAAGAACGCCAGCGTGCGTGTTCGCCGCTGTATTCTTGGCGAAATCAAGGAAAAGGAGGGCGGCGGACTGTATTTTACAAAGCCTTTCCGCAAACTTTTCAACTGTGTTGCCGATGTGGCTGATTTTCTTGCGCTCATAAATGACGACGCAAGAATGAACACTTACGGCTATTTCTACCGTCAGCTTCTGTCCTTCTACAAGGCAATACGCCACATCAGCCGCCACGCCGACAAGATTTGCGCGGACGCTGTTGCCGACCTCACCACGCTCGACGGAATAGTCGATAAAGAGATAGCCGACCTTTCCCGCTATAAAATGAACATTGGCGGAAACGAAGTACTCACCTACGCCGAACGCATAGAAAAGCGCAGGGCGCTCAAGCACGAAATAGAGCTGAACCGCAGTTATGTATCAGAAATTTCTGATTTGTTTGCCGCCGTCTATGATTTTGCCGAAGTGCTGCGCGGGGAAAGAAACCTCGTCGCCATAGGAAAGTGCGAAAACAGCGTGGACGTGGCACGTTTCTTCTTTGACGAAACGGTCAAAAAATCGCGCAAAAAGTACGGCGTGCAGGCGGGTAAATTCTATCCGCCCGATTCCTACGCGCTCTGCCTTATGCTCTGCAAGCTCGGGTTCGACCTTGCCCCCAAACACTCATTTATATTCGTGGACGAGGGACAGGACATATCGGAAGGGGAGTACTACGTCTTAAAGTATGTAAACGATCGCGCCCGTTTCAATGTGTTCGGTGATTTAAGGCAAAACATCACGCCGTATCGCGGCGTGCGCGACTGGAAGGTGGTGGAAGATACAATCTATACGCTCAACCAGAACTACCGCAACACCAACCAGATAGTGGATTTTGTGTCCAGTGAACTGAAAATAGATATGCAGTCGATAGGCTGCGACGGCTCGGAAATAGTTACCCTCCAGCCCCGCAAGGTGAGCGGCTGGCTGGCCCCCGTAAAGGGTTTAAAGGCGGTGATTACAACAGAAGCGCGCCTTGGCGAATTTGCGCGCAAAAATTATAACATTCTGCGCGAAACGGGACGCATTTCAAAGAGTAAAATCAACCTTATGACGGTTTACGAAAGTAAGGGACTGGAATTTACCGCCGTTGCCGTAGCCGACGCGGATATGACGGATAACGAGCGGTATATCGCTTACACCCGCGCCCTCAAGGAACTTGCCGTAGTGCGCTGAAATTTCTTATCGGTTGTGTGCAGATTTTTTAAATTAAGAACTATTAAATTAACTCAAAGCCGCTTTGCCAAAAACAGAGCGGCTTTTTGTTTTGTCGGCAGGTTGTCGTCAGTCAGAAGAACTTAATTAAAATTTGGCGGCGTCTGTCTTTGTTGCGTTTCTCTTTATGGGCGGGCATTGTCGCCCCGTGTTAAATTTTTTGCCTGCAAGGGAATTTTGCAGGCGGTTTTCTTTTTGTGCAGATGGCAATAATGCCATTGGTGCGGCAACAACTCATACGCCTCAGAAAAAATGTACGCAGAATAAAATGCGCCATATGTGCGGAAAGTTAAACAACATTCGGCGGTAGAGCATATGCGCGGAAAATGAACACTATACGGCACATCTAATGAGGCGAAAAATAAACGCCCGCGGCTAAAAAATTGCTTAAAGAGGTCGCGCAATCAGACCATATTCGGCAGGCAATCTGAAAAACGGTTTTTTCTGCTTAGCTGCGTTCAAAAAGCTGATAAAACCGGATAAAACAAAAAATTTTATATAATAAGGAAAATCTTTGTCCCAACCCTTGCCGTACAGCGACGTAATGTTGTATAATATAAGGGTAAATTTATACATTAAAGGGGAATTATGGCAACCAATAAAAAAGCAAAACAACTTGCAGAAGATATAGAGCTTGAGGGCGAACTTTTAAACGCGGTGAGCTATGCGACGTACTATTGCCGTATGCCGCTGTTTACTGCCTTCAGGCTGTATAACCGCGGTTCGGCCGCAGTCGAGGAGTTGAGCGTTTCTGTCAGCGGTACAACCGAGCTTATTCTGCCGCGCACTTTAGGCGTTGCGGAAATACCTGCGGAGAGCAGTATAGAGGTTTCAGTCGATAAAGTCCTCAATCCCAAATATCTTGCCGAGCTTGAACAGCCCGAAGTCTGCACGGTAAACATATCGGTTACGTGCGGCAAGGTGAAGGTATGCGAACTTTCGGCCGATGTCGAGTGCCTGCCAATAGATTATTGGGGCGGGCTTTCGGGCAATGTCGAAATGCTTGCCTCCCTCGTCCGTCCCCGCATAGCCGACTGCCAGAAAGTGCTTGCCGAGGCAGGGCTTCAGCTTAAAACCTGGGGATATTCTTCAGAGTGGAGCGGCTATTCAGGCAACAACCGAACGGCAGTGCGCAGCGCCGCCGCGGCAATCTATTCGGCTCTTCGCAACCAGAATGTAGAGGCCGTTGCCCAGCCACCGCTCACAGAACCGGTCAGCGCGGGCGGCATAACCAAAGTAATATCCTCCAAGTCGGCAACCCCGCTCGAGATGGCCCTTTTGTACGCCTCCTGCCTCGAGGCGGCAAAGCTCAATCCCGTCATTGTGCTCGGTAAAAGCAGCGTTGCGGTGGGCGTTTGGCTGTACGAGAGTTGCTTTACCATTTCCACACAGGACGATATGTCCGTAATAGAAAAGTACATTCAGGACGGCATAAACAACCTTGCTGTGTTCGACGTGCTCGACCTGTTCTCTCATAAAAACGCCAGTTTCACAACCAGCGAGTCGCACTTTGCCTCGCAGCTCAGGCACGGCGATTACGAGATATGCATAGACGTAAAGCGCAGCCGCATAGGCGGGGTGTACCCTATCCCCATAAAGGTGCGCACTGGCGGCAAGTACGAGCTCTTGGGAGAGGCGCAGTTTTCTTATGACGAAAAGCCGGGCGAAATAATAGACGCGGGCAAGTACGCGCTTGAAAAGGGCGCTTCCAAAGAACGTACCTGGCAGCGCCGCCTGCTCGACTTGTCACTCAAAAACAACCTTCTAAATTTCAGGTACAGGCACGATTGTCTGCACCTTGTAACGGCAGACCTTCCCTCGTTTTTGCACGCGTTCGAGGGCAGCGATAAATTTATGCTCCAGCCAAACGCCTCGCCCATAAACGACGCGGCATACTTCGGAGGCAGCGCAGGGGTAAGGGCGCTTAAGGAGCTTATAGATATAGAGATGTCGTCAGGCATCATTCACACCTACGAAGGTTCTTCCGCCCTCAACGAAAATTCTTCTTCGCTTATACGCAAGGCGCGCTCCGCTGAAGAGGAGGTGGGCGCAAACACGCTGTGCATGGCGTTAGGTTTCCTTAAGTGGAAGCATGACGAAGAAAGCGACTTCAAGTATGCGCCCATAGCCGTACTTCCCGTCACGCTTAAAAAGAACAAACAGCAGGGCATAACTCTCACCAAGGGCGAGGATATTTCGGTAAACACCACTCTGCTCGAATTTTTAAAACAGGAATTCGGCATAGATATACGCGGCATGGAGGACAGCAATCTCTCCGTCAACGAAATGATTGCTCTCTTCCGCGCA
This sequence comes from Candidatus Coproplasma excrementigallinarum, assembly GCA_018714625.1. Lineage (GTDB taxonomy): Bacteria > Bacillota > Clostridia > Christensenellales > Borkfalkiaceae > Coproplasma > Coproplasma excrementigallinarum. The sequence goes on along the minus strand of DVNE01000058.1, from coordinate 5,841 downwards.
AAGACGGCAAACCTCAAGGGCTGGGACGTAACTGAAGATGTCTACATCGCCCAGTTTACTTTTGCCCGCTACGCAATGTGGAGCGACGTCAAAAACAATATCGCGCGCTATAAAAAGAATGCGCTCATTGCCAGTCTGCTCACCAATTCCAACAAATTGCAGGACAACAAACTTGCGGGCGTAAATGAAGACATCGCCAACCCCTGCGACATTTTAACTCCTCTCCCGTGCGACAGTTCTCAGTTCGAGGCGGTGGCCGAATCTGCCAAGGGCACGACATTCGTTCTTCACGGCCCTCCAGGAACGGGCAAGAGCCAGACAATTACCAACATGATAGCCAACGCCCTTTCTCAGGGTAAGCGCGTCCTTTTCGTGGCTGAAAAGCAGGCCGCGCTCTCGGTGGTAAAAAAGCGCCTTAGCGATATAGGCATAGGCGATTTCTGCATGGAGCTTTCCGGCGGCAAATCGGCGGACAAGGCGGAAATCATAAGGGGAATAGAGACCACCTTAGGTCTGAAGGACGACTACACCCCCGCGAAATTTATTAGCGAAGGGGAAGAGATTGTAGAGACGCGCTCCTCACTCGCCCGCCCCTACAACGCTCTGCACAAAAAGCGCAGGCTGGGCGTATCCATCTATGAAGGAATACTCTATTATCTTCAGAACAAGAATGCGCCCGAGCTTGTAAATATAGAGAGCACCTTTTACGACAGTCTGACCAAGGAGAAACTTGAATCCTGCGAAAAGAGGCTTATAGAGGCGCAGATAGCCGCAAAGGAGTGCGGCGGCGTGTACCGTTCGCCCTTTGAAAACGTAAATCTAACCGAGTGCGACGACGAGGTCAAAAACGCCGTGCAGTGCTCGGCCGAAGTTGTGCTTGCCGAGCTCAAACACCTCAAAAATTACCTCGGATTATTCCTTGATACCTTCAACCAGAAGACGAGCACGTTCACGGCGCGCAAACTGGAAAACTTTATAAAAATAGCAACAATCCTCCGCGACGGCGCGTTGAAGGAATTTTTCAGCTGTGACGAGGCTCAGTTCTATACCTTCTACAACGCAAACGTTCTTTACGACAATGTCTCCCGTCTGTGGTTCACCAAGTTCAACGCTCTGCCCGATATAGACAAGTTTGCACCCGAGCTTGAGAGCGAGCTGGAAAACTGGGGCGAGAATTACCGTTCCTCGCGCATAGTGCTTGCCGTTATAAAAAAGCTCAACAGATGCGCCAAAGAGCGCATACCCGAAAAGGAGGAGCTGGAGTGGGTAAAGCGTGCGTACGAGCTGTGGCAGGCGGAGAACAGAATACTTAAAAATACCAACCTTGCGCAGAACTTTACCGGCCTTGGCGGCGGCATAAACGATAAAAAGAGGGAGGCATTCCTCCGTCCGCTGTACGAGCTGCATTCGCTGTGCGCTCAGGTATTCATGGACTACAACGCCGACGCCTTCAACAGCGTATGCATACACACCGTAAACGGCTATGCAAAGCCGCTTATATCGGGCGTAATTTCCGCGGCGCGTTCGTTTATCTCTGCGCGTGAATACTTTACCAAAATAACAAAGGCCGATAAAACTTTCTACTCAGACGAGGACATATTTGACTACTACACCTCAAAGTGCGGTGCGCTGATAGACAATATCGATATGCTCTCCAGCTGGTGCGCATACAAGAACACCGCAAAAGAGCTGAACGCAATGGGTCTTACCTTTATAACCGACGCAATGGAGAGCGGCAGAATAAGCGGCGAGCAGATGCTTTCTTCCTTCCGCAAAAACGTCTACCGCAACTTTGTACAGACCAACATTCCCGCCGACGAAGACTTATCTACGTTCTCTGCCAGCCTGCTCGACGAAAACGCCACAAAGTTCGCCATGCTCATAGAGGACTTTGCCAAAGTCAGCAGGGAAAAAATCCGTCACGACCTCATTTCCCGTCTTCCTTCAGCAGAAACGGACGGACCGCTCGCCCTCGAGCTTATGACATTCAGACGCCAGACTGCGGGCAATGTAAACCGCCTCAATCTTCGTTCGCTGTTTGCGGAGATACCTCAGCTTTTAAAGGCTGTTGCGCCCTGCATGATGATGAGCCCGTTCACCGTTTCGCAGTACCTGCCCGCAGATACCGAATACTTCGATATGGTTATCTTCGACGAGGCGTCGCAGATGCCCACCTGTGAGGCAGTGCCTTCGCTCGGCAGAGCAAAGAGCGCCGTAATAGTCGGCGACCCCAAACAGCTTTCTCCCACGACCTTCTTCATGGCGCTCGGCCAGGACGAGGAGGAGATGGAGGCGGAGGATCTGGACAGCGTGCTCGACGACTGCCTTACCCTCGGCATACCTCAGAAGCACTTAAGCTGGCACTACAGAAGCAAGCACGAAAGTCTTATTGCATTCTCCAACATAATGTACTATTCGTCCAAGCTCTGCACATTCCCCTCGCCCGACGCGTTGGACAGCAAGGTAAAACTTGTGTATATTCCCGACGGCGTGTACGACAGGGGCTTCACCAAGTGCAACAAGCAGGAGGCGGAGGCGCTGGTTGCCGAGGTCATAAAGAGGCTCAAGGACGAAAAACTCCGCCGCTCGAGCATAGGTATAGTTACGTTCTCCACGCCACAGCAGGCGTATATAGAGAGGATGCTTTCCAAAGCCATAATCGACCAGGGGCTTGAGGAGGCGGCATACGAGCGCGAAGAACCGCTGTTTGTAAAAAATCTCGAAAGCGTACAGGGCGACGAGAGGGACGTCATAATCTTCTCGGTATGCTACGGCCCCGACAGAATGGGCAAAATTTCGCTCAACTTCGGCCCGCTCAACCAGTACGGCGGTTGGCGCAGGCTGAACGTTGCAGTATCGCGTGCAAGGGAGGAAATGCTTATCTTCTCGTCCATGCGCTACTCAATGATAGACCTCTCGCGCACAAATTCGCGCGGCGTTGCGGGGCTCAAGGCCTTCCTCGAATTTGCAGAAAAGGGACGCACAAGCATAGCCGTGAAGAGCGACGAAATGATAATCAACAAGTCGGGCATAGGCAAGTATGTTGCCGCAGAGCTCTCTAACTACGGTTACGACTGCCGCTGCGACGTGGGCGTATCCGACTTCAAGATAGACGTTGCCGTGGTAGACCCCAAGAACAAGCATAACTTTATTCTGGCCATTCTGTGCGACGGCGAAAGCCGTTTCTCGGTAAAGGACCGCGCCGTTATGCAGGTTCAGACCTTAAAGCGCAACAACTGGAACGTAATAAGGCTTTACTCAATAAACTTCTTCAACAATCCCAAGAGGGAGATTAAAAAGATAAAGGAATATCTCGATAAGCTCTGCTCCGGCGGGAAGACGGTTGCAAGCGGGTTCAGAAGACCCTACAAGGCGGCCAAGCTCGAAGACAGAACGGCCGACGCGCAGTACATTCTTTCGGGCGAGCACGACGCCGAGCTCATAAAGTCAATAAAGGCGGTAGTTGCCGCAGAAGAGCCCATTTCTGCGCAGTTTATTTTAAAGAGAGTGCTCTCTTCCTACGGCATATACAGATACGGCGTAAAGCTGGAAAACAAGATGTATTCGCTCATAGAAGGATGCGGTTTCCAGTCTGAAGAGCTGCTCGGCACGCGCTACTACTTCCGTGCCAACAAATATTCCGGCTTTGAAAGGTATCGCGTGGAGGAGGGTACGCAGCTGAGGACTTCGGAAACGGATTATTCGCCCTACGATGTAATCTCGCTTGTAAAGAGCATACTTTTAAACAAGGTGAGTATGTATTCCGACGAGCTTATCGTTGCCGTTCAGCGCGAATTCAAGCTGCCCAGACTTTCAGATAAGTTTGCGCAGTATGTAAATTCCTGCATAGACTACGGCGCGTCAAAGGGCATATTTGTCCGCAGCATATCCGATAAAATATCTCTCGTCTGATATAACTTTATCCTGTAAAGTGACTGACCGCGGCGCAATTTTATTGCACCGCGGTCAGATATAATTGTGTACCATAAAATTATGAAAAGACTAATCAACGCAAGGTATGCGGTGTTGCTAGCTTTTGCCGTCGGGCTGGGCGCAGGCTTTTCATATCTGTCCGCCTTTTACAGCTTTCCGTACTGGTGGATGATAGCGCTCGTGCCGCTTACCGCCGCCCTTGTAATCATATGTATAGTGAGTGCAAAGTACCGCGCCCTTATATTCTTCGTCATAAGTGCAGTACTTTTCGTTGTCGGCGCGGGCGGCGTGTACCACAGGCTCTCGGCATACAACACGCCCTCGCTTGTTTCAGGTTCTGTATACTCGATAAGCGGAACGGTATATGAAAAGTCGTTTACCGAAAACGGCGAGTACATAAAACTCAAAGATATAACTGCCGACGGAAAAGAGGCGCAAGGCAATATGGCGGTTTACCTCGCCGAAGATTACGGGCAGTTTTGCGACGTGGGCTACACAGTGGAGTTCGAGGCGCAGGTAAACGTCGCATCAGCTTTTGCCTATGGCAATGTGTATTCGGAAAGACTTTTGGGCGATGTGCGCTACACGGCATATCCGCATGGCCAGCTGACATCCGAGTACGGCTTTTCACTCTTCGGCAGCATAAATTCGGCCGTCCGTTCGCTCTTTTTCGATAACCTGCCATACGATTCGGCGTCGCTTGCATATGCAATGTTTACGGGAAACACCGACTTTATCGAAACGGGCACAATGGATAGCTTCCGCTACGGCGGAACGGCGCACGTGTTCGCCGTTTCGGGTATGCACATAGTGCTTGTGTACGGCGTGGTTTCCTTTATTCTCAAAAGGCTGCGCACAGGTTCGGTTCCTGCCGCGCTGCTTAGCATATTTGCCGTGTTCTTCTACACGGGAATGTGCGGATTTACGCTTTCTGCCGTGCGCGCGGCGATAATGTGCGCCGTGGCGGAGGTGGTAAAGATTTCCTGCGGCAAGTACGATATGCTGTCCTCCCTGGCGCTGTCCTTTACCGCAATAATGCTTATAAATCCTCTCAATATAATCTCTGTGGGATTTCAGCTCTCTGTTGCGGCCGTGGCAGGCATTGCGCTCTTCAATTCAAAGATTAACGGCGCGCTCCGCCGCATAAAAATACCGCAGAAAATATCTTCTTCGGCTTCGATAGCGCTCTCGGCTCAGCTTGCCACATTTCCTATACTGCTCTCTTCATTCGGCTATGTAAGCTGGGCGTCGCTCGGGCTTAACCTTGTCTTTGTGCCGCTCATATCCGCCGACTTTCTGCTACTTTTCCCCGCAACAATATTAAGCCTTATCATAAGGCCGATTGCAGGGTTTGTATTGCTCGTTCCGTGCGTTCCGCTCGACGCCATAACCTCCGTTCTCGTTGCAATCCACGCAGAGAACGCGCTCATAAGCGGTTTTGATTTCGGCGCGTTTGCTCCGGTTTATTTTTGTGCGCTCGTTCTGCTGTCAGATAAGATTAACCTCAGATTTTCAGTCAGGGCGGCAACGGCGGTAGTGCTTGCAGTAATTCTCGCGGCGTGCGTGTTCCTTAAAAATTTTGTGCCTGGCGGACAGTACAGAATTATCGCCTCGGCGTACTACGGCGGCAGTCAATGCGTGCTGATAAAGGCGGAGGAGGGCAACATACTCATAATTTCAGAAAATCCTTCCTCCTACGATATATCTTCTCTGCTCGGCGAAAACGCCGCCGAGGATATCTCCGCAATAATAATCTGCGGCGGAGAGGAGAGCGCCTTTGCCTATTTTATGGCGGGTGCGGAGTGCGGCGACGTGTATGTCAACTACACCAACATACACCTTCAGCCCGTGCAGGGTGTAACTTTCCATTATGAAAAGCAGTTTACGCTTAATGGCATAAATTTTGAG
>DVNE01000057.1 GCA_018714625.1 Candidatus Coproplasma excrementigallinarum | reverse complement strand
GCCGTTTTTAATAATTAATTTAATTGTAAATTGCATGGCACATATCATTGAAATACCGTAAAAATTTTAACTTTTATTTAAGAATATTGCGTCCTGCAATTTAAGATTTGCATTAAGTTTATCGGCTAAGGTTTTGTATTATTGGCGGGTGTCTGAAGAGGGGGTGTTTTCGCCGCCGTTTTCAGGCTTTGTGCAGGTTGCGGGGTCTGACTGTCCGCAGTTGCCCTTCATGGGGCAGTCCGCACAGCCGCCCTTATTTTTTACCTTTTTGACTATGCAGTAGACGGCCGCGGCAATGGCGCAGGCGCCCACAATGCTCAGTATTATTATTGTGGCAACCATATTTTTACTTCCTATCTGGTAGACTATAAACGTTATTACATACGCCACTATAAGCTGGAACAGCGCCGTAAATCCCGTCCACAGCCAGCTCTTGGATTCCTTGTGAATGGTGGCAATGGTGGCGGCGCAGGGTATGTACAGCAGGCAGAACACCATAAGGCATATCGCGTTCAGCGAGGTAAAACCAATTCCTGCAAGCGCCGTGGAGAAGTCCGCCGCGCCCGAAGCTGAGCTTGCGTTTGCTATGCCGAACAGCACCGCGCAGCTTGAAACGACCACTTCCTTTGCGGAGATGCCCGCAATCAGCGCCACGACTATCTGCCAGAACCCGAGGCCTATCGGCCCGAATGCAGGTTGCAGGAACCTGCCTATATAGCCCGCAAAACTTCCCGACATCGCCTCGCCGTCCACATACCCTGAAGGGCCGAGGTGGAGCAGCGCCCATATAATCAGCGTGGCAAGGAATATCGTCGTGCCTGCCTTTACAAGGTAATCTTTAACCTTTTCCCATACATATATGCCCACCGTGCGCGCGTCGGGCAGCTTGTATTCGGGCAGCTCTATCAAAAGGTAATTGACTTCCCGCTTTTTATCTATAAGGTGAAGCACGCTGGTTACGCCTATCGCCACAAGTATGCCCAGAATGTACATGGAGAATGCGGCGATAAATGCGTAGTTTGCAAAGAACATCTCGGCAAACAGTATGTATATGGTCAGCCTTGCGCTGCAGCTCATAAACGGCGTAACAAGCATAACCTTATAGCGGTCGCGCTTGTTCTCCAGCGCACGCGAGGCCATTATCGCGGGTACGGTGCAGCCGAAGCCGAGCAGCATCGGAATAAATGCGCGGCCTGAGAGCCCCAGCCTGCTCATAAGTCCCTCCATAACATACGCAACTCTCGACATGTATCCGCTGTCTTCAAGGAAGGCGAGCGCTAGAAAGAGTATGAATATGTTTGGCAGGAAGGTGATGATTGTGCCCACGCCGCCTATTATTCCGTCAACCAACAGCGAATCGACAATGGGACTTGCATTGACGGAGGCCAGACCGTCTGATACCGCTCCTGAAAGCGCGTCTATGCCCATTTCGAGCAGTTTTTTTATCAGGTCGCCCACAAAGAATGTCAGGAAAAATACCACGGCCATTATTCCGAGGAAGAGGGGTATGCCCCAGATTTTGTGCGTAAATGCGCGGTCAAGCTTGTCTGTAAGCTTGTCCTGCCGCTGTTTGTGCACCATTACCTCGTCTATAATTTCGTCTATAAAGGCGTATTTTTCGTTTATTATCTCCGATTCGCAGCCCTTTGCTGTGTCGGGCGGCAAATCCAGGGGATACTTTTCGTTGATTTCCTTGTCGTTTTCCAGGAACTTGATTGCGTGCCAGCGCTTGTTGTTGAGGTCGGGATATTTCGCGTTGAATGCGGATATAACCGTATCTATTTTGTCCTCTATCGCGTCGGAATACACCATTGCATAGTCGTTGTGGTGGTTGTGAGCATGGTGCGAAACTTCCTTGTGCTCGTGTACAAGCGTGTCGGGCTTGGTGTGCCCCTTGTGGTGTATGGCGGCGTGAATGAGTATGTCAAGCCCCATTCGCTTGCGTGCGGAGACGGGTATTATAGGCACGCCCAGCATTTCGGGCAGTCGGTGCATATCTATCTCCATTCCGCGCTTCAACACGATGTCCATCATATTGAGGGCTATAACTACGGGTTTTCCCAGCTCCAAAAGCTGCAGCGTAAGGTAGAGGCTGCGCTCTAAGGCGGAGGCATCTACTACGTTGATAACCACATCCACTTCGTCGCTTAAAATAAAGTTGCGCGAAACGGTCTCCTCCATAGTGTAGGAGGTGAGGCTGTATGTGCCGGGCAGGTCTACAAGCCTTATTTTTTCGCCGTGGTCCTTGTAAGTGCCCTCAACCTTTTCGACGGTGACGCCCGGCCAGTTGGCAACCTTTAAATTTGCGCCCGTGTATGCGTTAAACAGCGTCGTCTTGCCGCAGTTGGGGTTGCCTATAAAGCCTATTGTCATGCTGTAATCGCCGCTTTCGGGGCTTTCGGGTACCGAACCGCCGCAACAGCTCTTTCTTTTAAACAGCTTCATCGGCGGCCTCCACGGTTATGTTCTTTGTGATGTTCACTCCCAGCGCAAAGCGCGTGCCGCGCAGTTTGATAATAAGTATGCCCTTTCCCTTGCGGTTTATAACGGTGACGGGCGCGCGGCTGGTCATTCCCAGCGCCTCCAGTCTGCGCTGTGTTTCAAACGGCAAATTCATATTGAGTACGGTATATTTTTTACCTTTTTGCCCTTCGCTAAGAAACATTTTATTTTTTTTAACTCCTGTAAATGCGCCGTGCAGTCCGCCCGATAAATAGAGGCGCGCTACTTTACGCTAACAATATTATAATAATCCGCGCCTCGGCAAGTCAATTATATTTGATAATTTTTTTGATATGCGTTTTTTGGTAAAAAATTTGACAGATATTGTTGCCGATGATATAATATTTTTACTATTCGGCTCTTTAAATTTCGCGCCGTTTTTTTATTATAAAAAGGGCGGCACATATGCCGCAACAAACGCGCTTTTTGGCGCAATTTACGGATTTTTAGGAGAAGCGCGGCGGTGCATATGTAAAAATTGCAATCCGGCATTTAAAAAAGCGCCTGCCGCAAAAAATAAGGCCGCATATGCCGCAATCAATTGCTCTGACGGCGGGTTTAGGTGCGCTGCGGAGGGCTAAGTTCAGGGCACGTAAAAAAGAGTGTAAAACATAAAAGAGGGCGGGGCTGCGCCCTTGCGCGCGGCCGTACATAATCTATGGAAAAGACAGAAAATACCAAAAAATTTACTAAGTCGGGCTTGCTCGGCTTTTTTTTAAAAGGCAGCATACTGCTGTTTGCAATCAGCATACTCTCCAGCCTTATAGTCACCTTTATAAACGTCGTCATACCGCAGATTATAGGTTTTGCCATAGACAGCGTTATAGGTGAAGAGCCGGCAGAGGGCGTCTTTGCGTGGTTTGCAGGCATATTCGGCGGCGTTCAGCAATTAAAGGACGCGATATGGATTGTGGCGCTTGTTATAATAGGCCTCGCGCTTGTTATGGCCGTATTCCAGTACTGCGTAACCTACTTCAACCACCGCGCCAACCAGACGCTTATGCGCGGAATGCGCAACAAGCTCTTTTCGCACATACAGCGCCTGCCGCTCAAGTGGCACGTCGCGCACCAGACGGGCGACATAATTCAGCGCTGCACATCCGACGCCGACGCAATCTCCAACTTTATTTCCAACCAGCTGACATCGCTTTTCCGCATAATAATAATGGTGGTGCTTTCGCTCACGCTTATGTTCCTCATGGATGTGGAGCTTGCGCTCATAGCGGCGGCTTTTATACCGTTGCTTCTGGCATACTCCCTGGTCTTTTACTCAAAGGCGGGCAAGTCCTTCAAAAAATGCGACGAGGAGGAGGGCGTGCTTTCAACCTACGCGCAGGAAAATCTTACGGGCGTGAGGGTGGTGCGCGCGTTCGGCAGGGAGAGGTACGAGCGCGACAAGTTTGAAAAGCAGAATATCTACTATACCGGCCTCTGGGTTCACATAGAGAGGTTTCTTGCAATGTACTGGACGACAAACGACTTTGTTGCCGCGCTCCAGTGCATGCTGCTCATTGTGATAGGCACGGTGTTCTGCATAAACGGCAGCATAACTGCGGGCGATTTGGTGGTGTTCATATCCTATAACACTATGCTTATGGGACCCGTGCGCCAGCTCGGCAGGATAATCTCCAATATGAGCCGCGCGGGCGTATCCATTGCGCGCATAGGCGAGATTATGAACGCCGAAGAGGAGGACTACGGCGAGGCGGGCGAGCTGTCAGGCGATATAGAGTTCAAAGACGTCAGCTTTGAATACGAAGAGGGCAAGCCCATACTTCGCAACATAAGCTTTAAAGTGCCGCAGGGCTCTACCCTGGGCGTAATAGGCGGAACGGGCAGCGGCAAGTCTACCCTTATGTACCTTCTGGACAGGTTATACCCCGCAAGCGGCGGCGTCATAACCATAGGCGGACGGAATATAGAGGATATTTCCCCCGCAACGCTGCGCTCGAATATTGGATTTGTGCTGCAGGAGGGGTATCTGTTTTCGGGTACGATAGCCGAAAATATCGGCGTCACCGAGGAGCAGCCCAGAATGGACGAGGTGGTACACGCTGCCTCGGCGGCCTGCGTGGACGAAAACGTCCGCGCGTTTGCCTCGGGCTACGATACCGTTGTGGGCGAGCGCGGCGTCACTTTATCGGGCGGACAGAAACAGCGCGTATCAATCGCGCGTACGCTCCTGCGCAAGACGCCGTATATAATATTCGACGACTCGCTCTCCGCGGTGGACAGCGATACGGACGCGGCAATACGCGCGCGCCTTGCCGAGGAGTTCGGCGGGGCTACGGTAATACTAATTTCGCACAGAATAACTACGGTAATGAACGCCGACAATATAATAGTTATGGAGGACGGCGAGATAGCCGAGCAGGGCAGCGGAAAGGAGCTTATGGAAAGGGACGGCATTTACAAGCGCATATACGATATGCAGATGAGCCTGCCCGAAGACATAAAACGGGAGGTGCAGAATGGCTGATAAAGTAAAGTCGGAAGCCCAAAAGAGTACGCAGCCCAAGGTTCGCTTTTTCGGACTGGGCAAGTTGAGGCCATTCCTTGCCACATACAGGCGTATGTTTGCCGCAATGATAGTCTGCACCGTGCTCGTAGGCGTGTTCAACACAATACTTCCGCTCTTTCAGCGGTACGCATTCAACAACTTCATAGCCAAAGAGAGCCTGGAAGGACTGCTGCCATTCATTCTTCTCTACGTGGCCTGCCTGCTCATTACAATGGCGCTCGACTTTGTCGCCTCGTTCGACTGTTGCAAGCTGGAGATGTACGTCCTGCGCGATATGCGCCGCACGGCGTTCAACCATTTACAGACGCTCTCTGTTTCGTACTTCAACATAAACAGCGTAGGCAGAATACACGCTCGCGTAATGAGCGATACCTCGAGCATAGCCTCCATAATCTCGTGGGACGTATACCAGGGCGGCTGGAACGTAACTTATGTGCTGAGTGCGGTGGTAATAATGCTCGTGCTCAATCCGCTGCTCGCGCTGTGCGTAATAGCCGTCATACCGCTAGTTGCAATAGTTTCGTGCTATTTCCAGCGCAGGCTTACAGTGCTTAACCGCCGCGTGCGCGAGATAAATTCAGAAATCACCGGCGGCTTCAACGAGGGCATAACGGGCGTTGAAACTTCAAAGACGCTCTCCATAGAAGAAAAACTCGATAAAAAGTTCTTTGCCAACACCGCGCGCATGCACCGCCAGGCTACAAGGCTTGGCCACAACAGGGCGCTGTTCTATACCATAATCGCCTTTGCCGCATCTGTCGCGCTCGCGCTCGTGCTGTGGTACGGCGGCGCTCTCTCTATGGAGGCTGTGCTCGAGCTCGGCACGCTCACCGTGTTCATGACCTACGCGCAGGGCATAATGTCGCCCGTGCAGTGGGCGGTGGACGCCATTGCCGACCTCATCACCGTAAAGGTGAACGTGGAGCGCCTGACCGCCCTGCTCGAAACAAAGAGCGACGTTTCAGATACGCCCGAAGTCATAGAAAAGTACGGCGACACATTCAATCCTAAAAAAGAGAACTGGGAAGAGCTGTTCGGTGACGTGGAGTTCAAAGACGTCACCTTTAAATACCCCGACGGCGAAGAGTATGTGCTTGAACACTTTAACTTAAAGGTTCCGCAGGGGACAAACGTGGCGATAGTGGGCGAGACGGGCGCAGGCAAATCAACGCTTGTAAACCTCGTGTGCCGATTTTACGAGCCTACAAAGGGTCAGGTTCTTATAGACGGCAGGGACGCGCGCGAGCGCTCCGTCGGCTGGCTGCACAGCCATATAGGCTACGTGTTGCAGACGCCGCACCTCTTTTCGGGCACCGTGCGCGAAAATCTTTTGTACGGCAAGGAGGACGCCACGGACGAGGAGCTGGACGCGGCCATAAAGAGCGTAAACGCAGGCAGGATAATCGAGCGGCTGGAAAACGGTTACGACAGCATTATCGGCGAGGGAGGCAACAACCTCTCCACGGGTGAAAAGCAGCTCCTGTCCTTTGCCCGAGCAATACTTGCCAATCCCGCAATATTTGTGCTGGACGAGGCAACCTCTTCAATAGATACCATAACAGAAAAACTCATTCAGGACGCCATAGAAAAACTTATGCGAGGCAGAACAAGCTTTATAATAGCGCACAGACTTTCCACGATACGCTCTGCTGATGTAATACTTGTAGTGCACGGTGGCAAAATAGTCGAGCGCGGCAAGCACGAAGAGCTGTTAAAAAAGCGCGGCTATTACTATAACCTTTATATAAAACAGTTCCGCGAAGAGCAGGTCAAAAAGAGCGGCACATAATGCGCTTTTTATCTTGATGTTGCCGCTTTGTATGATTGCGCTTTGTGTGGGGTGTATTGTGCTGCTTTTTTGCCCAAATTTTTTGCGTAAAAAATTGTCAATATTTTTTATTTAAAATAATTGACAAGTAAACTATGCCGATATATAATATTATTATAAAATTAAGCAAATAAAACTTGTATAAGTTTTAATGTTGCGGATAAGGAGGCGTAAAAAATGGCGGCAAAATTTAAACTTGAGCTTTTAAACGGCATAAAAGAGGCCCGCAAAGAAAAGGGCTGGTCGCAGGGGGAGCTTGCGCAGATGGTGGGTGTTTCGCGCAATACCATAAGCAGTATAGAAACGGGAGCCTTCAATCCCACGGCAAAACTTGCGGCTATTTTGTGCATAGCGCTCGATAAAAAGTTTGAAGAACTCTTCTGGTTTGCAGAATAATTTTTTAACTGCTGTGGAATTTCGTGCGCTTCATTTTTAAAAGCAATATAAAAAGCGGCGCGCAGGACTTTGCGCGGGCTCAACAGATTAGAGCGCAGGCTCAATACAAGGTAAAGGTGGCGCGGCAACTAAAAAGTTGCCGCACCTTTAAATTTACCGCTTGATTAATCGGATTTGTGCTGTTATAATTAAATTGTAAAAATACATAGTGGGGACTAATTATGAGTGAAAGAATGAATATCAGCGACGACTACGATTTTTTTATAAGTTTTTCAAACAGTGATTTGGAGCTTGTTTCGTCCATAGTCAGCGTCATAGAGGGGCAGTACGGCGCAAAGTGCTGGTTCCAGGAAAAGGACTCGCGTGCGGAATTTGTAGAGGCCATTATGGACGGCATAGAAAAGTCTGACGCGTTCATAATCTTTGTAAGCCCCGCCTCGGCCAATTCTTACTTTGTATTGAATGAAATAAATCACGCTGTCGAGTGGAAACATTCGCACGAGGACTATAAAATCGTTCCCGTATTTATCGGTCCCGAGGGCACGGATATAGGCGACGCCGTATACAAAAAGATACGCTTTTTCCTCGGCAGGCTGAATATGTGTTTTTATAAGCCCTCAGAACCGCTCGAGGCGCTTGTGCGCAAAATATTCGACCAGGCCGAGTACGAGGTCGTCGGCGAAAAATTGCACAGAAGCCTCTATCACACCAGCGAGTCAGAGGCCAAGAGGCTGAACGCCCAGAACGAAATTTTATGCGATTTTTCGCGTGAGTATTTCAAGGAATACGTCCGGCCTCAGCACCATATTCTCGACGTCGGCTGTGCAGACGGCGAAAGCATAATGATGCGCCTTAGCGGCATAGAGTACGCAGGCCTTCTGGGCGTGGATATAGACGGCGCGCAGGTGGAGCGGGCGACCTCCAGTTTCGGTTCGGAAAAGAATAGGTTTGTTGCGTGCGACGTCGTCAGCGACGAGTTCGACGATGCGGTGAACGACTATCTGGAGAGCAACGAGCTCATAGGTTTCGATATAATTCACGTCTCAGCGGTGCTGCTGCACCAGAGCGACCCTGTAAAGATTTTGCATATATTAAAGCGTTTCCTTAAAAAGAGCGGCTACATCTTTATTCAGGAGGAAGACGACGGCGCAAACCTCGTCTATCCCGATTCAAAATTCTTTGAAAGGGCGTTCGCCATATGGGCGGATTCCAAGGAGAGCGGAGACAGACACTGCGGCCGCAAAATACCTTCATATCTTGCGGCGGCGGGCTACAAGCGGCTTGTGCTTACAAAGTGCGGCGTATCCAGCGCGGGGCTCTCGGGTGAAAAGCTTTCGGCGTTCTGGGATATTTATTTCAACTACCATCTGTGGCTCGCGCTTGAAGAGAACGTATTTTACAATATCGCAAAGACGAATAAACTGCTCGCGGAATACAAGGCGGAATACGACGAAAAGAAAAAGGAATACGACGAGGGCAAAATTTTTATTCAGCTCGGATTTATGTTCTTTATAGCGCAGAGGTGAGCAGGCGTAAACGCTTGCGCTTCTGTCTTCTGGCAGTATGGTTATAAAGCTATATACGGGCTGTTTGTTGGAATAAGCAGAAATATTTTTTAACAGCGCGGGCACGCCATATGGCGTGCCCGCGCTGAACATAGAGTGCCAGCACCGCACAATTCGTGTGCACATATGGCGGAACTAAACCGCATTTGCATTGTGTGCCGTTGCCGTATGTTCGCCAAGTACGCGCCTCACAAACCGTGCGCCTGTGCTGAATACAGAGTGCCAACGCCGCACAAGCCGTGTGCCGCGCGGCACAGACGGAAGAATTGCCTGCAAAATATATTCTGTCTCGTTTGATTTTTTACTCTTTTGTGTGATATACTTTAATAAAGAATTGCGTATGTTTAAAAAATCGGCGCAGTCCGCTCTTTGTGTATGGCTGCAATAGTAAATTTTTTCGAGACAAAAATTACCCCGCCAAAGGCGTGGGGAGCATATCACCTGTGCTGTCTTGCGGTAGTGGCGGTGCTCACTGCGGTAATTTTTGCGTGCGGCCGAAAACTGCGGGCTGACCGCGGCTTGTCGCACAAAATCACGTGCGTGGCAGGCGGCATACTCATATTTATAGAGCTGCTCAAAAATCTTTTCTACGGCCTGGAGGTTGCGGCCGACGGCTCGGTGTACTGGGATTACCCATGGCAGATATTCCCCTTCCAGTTCTGTTCAACGCCCATGTATGTGTGTTTTGTGCTTATGTTCACCAAGCAGGGCAAATTCCGCGAGGCGCTCAATGCCTTCCTTGCAACCTACGGCGCGTTCGGCGGTGCAGTGGTAATGCTCCATCCCAACTCCGTCCTCGTCGATTTCCTGTTTATAGATATTCACACCATGCTCTGGCACGGCACTCTCTTTTTGCTGGGCGCTCTGCAGTGGGGCGGCGGCACTTTCAGGTTCAGGCTTTCATCCTACCTCGGCGCAACGGCGGTATTCCTCGTGCTTGTAGCTGTGGCGCTCACATTAAATCTTTCGCTGAAACAGCTCAGCCTTGAATGCGGCTTCAATATGTTCTACATCAGCCCCTATGTTCCCTGCACCATACTCTTTATGGTAAAGATATGGGAGTTAGCGCCCTACCCTGTGTTCCTTGCGGTATATGTGCTGGGCTTTGCCCTCATTGCGCTTGCAATTTTTTATGTAATCGGCAGTATTTGCCGGGCAATCTACGGCAATTTTTCATACGCCTGCGGCGTACCGTTCAGAAGTCCTCGCTTCCATATCTCCGCCCGCAGATACAGGCACAGGAGCTTTGCCGTTAAAAGAAAGAGACGTGAACAGATTTACTGGCGCTGCTAATAGAACGGGCATATATGCGCGCGTTTTAAATTATCTGCGGCATATGTGCAAGTGTTCTAAATTAATTGCGGCATATATGCCTGTGTTTTGCTCGCTTTAATGTGTGCTGGTGCGTTATTTGCGGCATATTGCCCTATCTTTTTAAAATAAGTGCGGCTTGCCGCCCTGGGTTGAAGGTATATTAGCTATGCTCTTTAAAAGTTTCAAAAGAGATATCTCGCCGTACGTCTTTGCCATGTTTGCAATGATAGGCGGCTTTTTAGAGGCGTTCACGTTTGTGCTGCACGGCGGAGTATTCTGCAACGCGCAGTCGGGCAACGTTGTAATGCTTGTAATGAATTTTCTTCGCGGTGATTTTGCTGCGGGGTTAAGGTATCTCTACTCCATACTTGCGTATATCGCGGGCATAGTGCTTTCCACGTTAATTCCAGCAAGATTTAAAAAGGTCAACTGGCCGTTCGTAGTCACTGCGATAGAAATGGTCGTGTTCGTGGGGCTTGCATTTGTGCCGGAAACGGCCTCTGACTGGTATACATATCCCACTGTGGCCTTTCTCTGTGCGGTGCAGTATAATACCTTTACAAAGCTGCGCGGAATGGCGCTTGCAACTACCTTTGTCACTAACGATATCCGCCAGACTGTTATGCACCTAGTGCGCGGCGTTTCGGAAAAAAACAGGGAAGAATTTAAAAAGAGCGGCATATATGCCTTTATTATTCTGTGTTTTGCCGCAGGCGCAGCCGTTGGAACTGTGGCTGCGAATGGGATAGCGGGGTGGTGCATTCTTATTTGCGCAGGCCTGCTTGTGCCCGTGCTTGCCCTTTTTATCGCTGATGCGGTGCGCTCCTCCAGGCTCGCCCGCGAGGCGGCAAATTCTGAAACGGTAAATTTTGAAACGACAAATTCAGGGACAGCAAATTCTGAAACGGCAAATTCAGGGGACGATGGCGTTCAGCTGAGCATAGACGACCTTTCCTCAGGCGGCAAAAACTGAGCTTTTTCTGCGGTAATGTATAGCCATTGTTTTATGCTCCAAGAATGTGCATTTTGCAAAAAAATCACAAAAAATAAAAAAAATTTAAAAAAACTATTGACAAACGCACTTTAAGACGTATATAATGGCAGTAATTTAATAGGCTAAATCGTTGAAGTAAAAAGTAATCTGCGAAAAGTTCCCTTTTAAGAGAGCTCCGGACGGTGGAAGCGGAGCGGTGGACTGCAGGTGAATGGGTTACTGAGAGCGGATGTGAAGGCGCAGCTTTGGCTGTGTTGCGTAGCGTCCGACGGGTCTTTCCCGTTACAGAAAGAGAGCATTGTCAGATGTTCGTAAACAAGGCTGGCCTCAGGCAAGTTAAATTTTTCAGAAAAACATATTTCTGGCAGAATAAAAACTTTGCTGCAGGCGGTGAAATTGGGTGGCAACACGGATAAATTCGTCCCAAACGGATTTAACCGTGTTTTTTTATTTTTTAATTTACCCCATACTATGCCTTGATTAAAAGGGTTTAGGGCTATTAAATGGCCGCAAGGCTGGCGGCACGCAGATAAAAAAAGGAGGTAAAAATTATTATGTCTGCAAAAAAAATCCCTTACAAAATTTATCTCTCTGAAGAGGAGATGCCCAAAACCTGGCTCAATTTAAAGGCGTATATGCCGCAACAGCACGAACCTTTCTTAAACCCCGCAACCGGCAAACCTTGCTCTGCGGAGGAACTTGAACAGGTCTTCTGCAAGGAGTGCGTAGAGCAGGAGCTGAACTGCACGGATAAGGAGATAGAAATCCCCGAAGGAATACGCAGTTTTTATACCAATTTCCGTCCCTCGCCGCTTATCCGTGCCTACTTTTTAGAAAAGTTGCTCGATACTCCTGCGGAAATCTACTATAAATTTGAAGGCAACAACACCTCGGGCTCGCACAAGCTCAATTCGGCGGCCGCGCAGGCCTACTATGCAAAAAAGCAGGGGCTTACCTCCGTCACAACCGAGACGGGTGCGGGACAGTGGGGAACGGCGCTCGCCATGGCCTGCGCCTTCTACGGGCTTGACCTTAAGGTGTACATGGTAAAGACGTCTTACGAGCAGAAGCCCTACCGCAAGGAGGTAATCCGCACGTATGGCGCAGATATTATCGCCTCGCCCTCCGATACCACCGAGGCGGGCAGAAAAATTTTAAAGGAATTCCCCGGCACGGGCGGTTCGCTCGGCTGCGCCATAGCCGAGGCCGTCGAAACAGCCTTAAAGACGCCCAATTGCCGCTATGTGCTCGGCTCGGTTCTCGACCACGTTCTTTTGCACCAGACGGTGATTGGTCTGGAGAGTAAGACGGCGCTTGAAAAGTACGGCGTTCAGCCTGATATAGTTATAGGCTGCGTGGGCGGCGGTTCCAACTTCGGCGGACTGATAGCACCCTATATGGCGGAGAGGCTGCAGGGCAAAAACAACATACGCTTTATCGGCGTAGAGCCTGCAAGCTGCCCTTCGATGTCGCGCGGGCGGTATGCCTACGACTTCTGCGACAGTGCAAAGATAACCCCGCTTGCAAAAATGTACACATTGGGCTGCGAGTTTATGCCCTCGCCCGACCACGCTGGCGGACTGAGGTACCACGGAATGAGCCCCGTCGTATCAAAACTTTACCACGACGGGTATGTAGAAGTGAGGGCGGAAAAGCAGACGGATATTTTTGCCGCGGCAGAAAAATTTGCCCGCTGTGAAGGTATTTTGCCTGCGCCCGAATCCTCGCATGCCATAAAAGTTGCCATAGACGAGGCTATTAAATGTCGTGAGAGCGGAGAAAAGAAGGTCATACTTTTCGGACTTACCGGTACCGGCTATTTCGACCTTGCGGCATACAAGTCGTTCAATGAGGGCACTATGAAGGACTATGTCCCCACAGAAGAGGACCTCGCCCGTGGTTTTGCAAGCCTGCCCAAGCTGAACTGAGCGCTTTTTAAGGGTACAAAATGCATTGCTTGACGCCGGATTGAATTTGTTTACGGCAGGTTAACTCTAGTTTTTTCTGGTTAAATCTGCTGCGCGGCGGTTAATCCTTGTCAGGTAGCAATTTGCTTTGCTGCGCGATGTGTTAGCGCTTGATAGTCAGCAGGTTAACTCTTTTGTGCGGCACGCTGACCACTGCTGTATGGGAGGTTGGTTTGTTGAGTGACGTGCGTATATGCGGAAAACAGTTACTTACAAAGCATAACTTTTGCCGAAAATCTGCTTAAATGGCTGCCTATTTTCGGCGCTTACAAATCTTTGCCTGCGGGCGCGGG